>JAVBOP010000139.1:0-23870 GCA_031550405.1 Kapaibacterium sp. (SeqCode) | reverse complement strand
GGTGATATATTCTATCTTAATAATTTTTACAAGGATACGACATTTAGCTTGCCAGTTAAAGTGGTTAAGCGCGAAACTGTCAAAGTGCCAGCAGGCAAATTTAGAACAATTTTAATACAGCCAATTATATCCGAAGGGTTTTTATTTAAATACCATAACAGCATAAATCTGTGGATAACAGACGATGACAGAAAAATTCCAGTCAAAGTATCGACTTCGACTATAGTTGGCGACGCAGGCGCTGAGCTAAAGCGCTACAGCGGCGTTCGAGGCAAAATTGCCGCAAAAATTGAATAACGGCTTAATATGACACAGCGGATAGTAAGCGGTTTGCCAGTTTGGGTTTTTTTGGTATTTTTGTAAATGTTGAATGTATATTGGATGTAAGAATATATTATGAAAAAATATTTAGCGTTAATTAAGGTAAATTTGAGAGACGGCATTCTTGATGCGCAGGGCAAAGCTATTGAAATGTCTTTGCATAGTCTCGAATTTAAGCAATTTTCTAACGTAAGGGTTGGAAAAATCATCAGCTTGCAAATAGAAGCGGGCGGTATGGAAGAGGCTGAAAGATTAGCTGACTCTGCTGCAAGGAAGCTTCTCGCCAACACAATCACAGAAGACTATTTTATTGATTTAAAAGAACTTATATAGAGGGATGCAATGAAATGTGCTGTCATTACTTTTCCTGGCTCTAATTGCGACCACGACGCCATGTATGCTTCAAAATTAAGCGGATTTGATGTTGAAAATGTCTGGCATGGCGAAACTTCGCTGCCCGCCAGTACTGACTTAGTGATTATTCCCGGCGGCTTTTCGTACGGCGATTATTTGCGATGTGGAGCAATAGCCCGCTTTTCTCCGATAATGTCGGATATTGTCAAATTTGCCAAACGCGGCGGATATATTATCGGTATTTGCAATGGTTTTCAGATACTTACAGAGACAGGACTGTTACCCGGCGTCTTGTTAAGAAATAATTCCCTGTCATTTGTATGCAAGGACATTTATTTATCTGTTGCAAATAATACAACGAAATTCACTAACCAATATAAATTAAACGATGTTATAAGGATACCTGTTGCACATGGCGAGGGCAATTACTATGCCGATTCGGAAACGATAAGGCAAATTGAAGATAATAACCGTGTGATTTTTCGCTACTCCACCAGCAACGGCAAGGTAACTGACGATGCAAATCCCAATGGTTCTATCAATAATATTGCGGGAATTATCAATGAAAATGGCAATGTGATTGGTATGATGCCGCATCCAGAGCGATATTCCGATGCTCTTCTTGGAGGCAGTGATGGTATAAAATTATTTAAAAGCCTTCTCAAATAATATCAACAACAAATTATTAAAAAAAATTCATTTATGGCAAGAAAAAATAAGATACTGGCAGTCGTTTGTTTAATGATTGCCATTCACTCATATACGTATTCCAAGCCACATACCTTGTTGTGGAAAATTGATGCCAATAACAAAACTTTGTATCTTTTAGGCTCTATCCATATTGCCACTAAAGACATGTATCCTATTGATACCGCTATTATCAATGCTTTTGAAAAATCTGACGTGCTGGGCGTTGAAGTAAATATTAATAACTTGAACAGAGTTGATTTAATGAGCGATATGATAGATTTGACAGGCGAATCTCAAGAGTTGTTGCCTTCCGATTTGAAGCAAAAAATATTGAAAAAATTTTATACTTTGCTAAATGATGAAAGCGATGTATGTTTTGATGAACTAAATCAAGATGACCTCAATGAAGCAACGCAGTCGATTGCCTACCTTAAGCCTTGGGGCGTGGCGCTTGCATTGGAGGCGCTGAAGATTGTGGCAGCGATAAATGGGTGCGGTCAAGATAGCACAAGCGAAACGCTGCAGATAACACAAGGTATTGACCAGTATTTTATGGATCTTGCGGATAAAAATGATAAGCAAATATACGAGATGGAAACGCTGGAAAGGCAGATTCAAGTCTTTAAATCGCTTCAAGACAGCAATGTCATAGTGCCGTATCTATATGCCGTGTTGGAAGATGATGACAGAGATGCTGATAAAGACAACATAGTAAGTATGCTAAGTGCTTGGAAAAACGGTGATATAAAGAAAATCGAAAAACTGCTTGACACTGAATACTCTTCTAATAAAAAAGTTAATAAACTGTTGAAAAATGAGCTGATATACAAGAGAAACAATGAAATGGCAGCGAGAGTAGAGAGATTAATTACAGAAGATAAGACATATTTTATCGTTGTCGGGGCGGGGCATCTTGTTGGGAAAGGCGGTATTATTGATATATTAGACCGCACCGGAAAATATAGGATACAGCGGTATTGAAAGAAAAATTTGCATAATACAGTATGATATTGTATCTTTGTAACAGGAACATACGTATCATAAATGTTATAAATGTAACCATTCTTGTTTGTTTGTTTCTTTATTTTTACTTTTAAATTTAGTTATTTAATAGATTTTTATAATTTTCGAGCCTATCGTCAAGATAGGCTTTTTTAAGGGGATGAAACGGCTTCGACAAGGTGACGGAAGCTATCAGTTGCATACCGTGTTAGTCGTTAAACACGTTAATAAAAGCGGCGCATAAAAATAAACGCAGAAGATAATTTTGCTTTAGCAGCGTAAGAATAAGTCTGCTCATCTGCTTTTTAGTTTGCCTGTCGGCTATTCAGCAGGTGTGACCTTAGATAGGATAGTTTGATGTTGTTCAGCGGGACATCAGGCGAAACTTTACCGTTGATTGCTTGCTGATGCCTGTTGCCTGGCTTATTAGCAAAGCGAGATTCATAAAGCAACTAAGTATGTAGAGACTATAGAAGAAGCTCTTTGGACGCGGGTTCAACTCCCGCCATCTCCACACAATCATTGCTCGTCATAAGAGTTTATGTGAAAACGCGTTTTTCACATTTTTTGTTATAAGCCGCTGTTACTTTATTGTTGCTTATGTAATTGTTAACTCATAGTCAAAATCATGTAGAGTTTTTTCTAAAACAAATCTAACGTAACCTTCAGCATCTCCAATGACTTAGTGTACCTTTTAGTTTTTCTGTTAAATCTTGCTAAATTGTCTCTGAACGAAGAATTTGAACTTTGCACCTCCGCATTAACATGGTAGATATAAGTTCAGCGGTAATTTTTTTCTAATTTACTTTTAAAACAAGTTGTAGCTTGTAGATTTATGAAAAAATATTCATAAAAATGTTTGGTGAAAGTCAGCACTTTTTGATGTATTTTTGTGATTATTAAATTATGGCAAATTCGATTAATTAATGGGAATGTTAGAAAATTATTTGCAGAAATATTTTGCATTTAAAGATTTTCGCAATGGACAGAAGGAAATCATTGAATCTATTTTAAATAAAAAAGATACATTGGTCGTTATGCCTACTGGCGGCGGTAAGTCCATTTGTTATCAGCTACCTGCGATGTTGTTAGAAGGAACGGCTATTATTATTTCGCCACTTATAGCACTCATGAAAGACCAAGCGGATGCTCTTGCGAAAACGGAAATTCCCGCAACTTTTATTAACAGTTCTTTAGATTTTAGCGAATATAATGCAAGGATGGAGAAGGCACTGAATGGGCAATACAAGCTGCTTTATATCTCGCCCGAAAGATTGGAAAACAGTTATTTTATTGCGATGCTAAGCCGTTTGCATGTCTCTTTTCTTGCTGTTGACGAGGCGCATTGCATTTCCGAATGGGGACATGATTTTCGACCTGCATATTTGAATATCGCTAAAGCTCTTGATAACATACATATTTCACACATAGTTGCACTGACTGCAACTGCAACTCCAGAAGTTCAAAATGATATAGTCAAGATTTTGCACATGGATTCTCCCAATCTTATGATTCGCGGTTTTGACAGAAAAAATTTGAATTACATTACTGAGCAAACAGGCAATAAATTAGAGCGGACTTGTGAAATAATTGCCAATACGAGAGAAGGTTCAAGCATAATATATTGCGGCTCAAGAAAGAATACGGAAGAAATTCATAACGGCTTGAAAAATAACGGTATTGCAGCGGTTATGTATCATGGCGGAATGAGCAACGAAGAACGCAAACGAAATCAGGAAAAATTTATAAATGACGGCAACAGCATTATTGTAGCGACAAATGCGTTTGGAATGGGCATCGACAAGTCCAATGTGCGCAACGTCATTCATTGCAATTTAACCGGCAGCATCGAAGCGTATTATCAGGAAGCAGGGCGGGCGGGGCGCGACGGATTGCCTGCGAACTGCTATCTGCTCTATGCAAATAGCGATTTGCGTCTGCAGAAATATTTCATTGATTCTTCATATCCACCGAAAAATGATTTTGTTAAAATTTTTGATTATTTGAAGCTGCAAGACAGGCAAAGTATAAATCACAACGAAGCGAAAATTGCGGCTACCGTTGGCATTTCAGAGGCGAAGGTAAATACAATATTGAATTATTTCGAGCGTTGCAAAGTGATCTCTCGACAAAATGCAGCGGAAAATGCGAAGATAAAATTCTCAGAAAGCAAAGAAGAATTATTAAAATTTATTCATAAAACCACTCGACGGCGTGCTGATGTTCTTGAAGCTATTTTGCGAAACGTTACAACCGAAGCCATGTTGCGGTATGTCGATATTGATGTTAATTACATTTTGCGAAAATACGATATAAAAGAAAATATTTTTCATGAAGCCGTACGATACTTTAAGTTATTGAATTTGCTTGACTTTCAAGAGGCACGAGATGCAAACTCCATTATTATTGAAAATAATTTCACAAATTTTGACAACCTGAATGAGATAAATATTAATTTTGAAAATTTATATTACAGGAAATCTGTAGCTGAAGAAAAGCTTAAAACTATGCAGGAATATGCAGATACAAAGGAATGTAAACGTAATTTTATATTAAATTATTTTAATGATTATATCTATTCTGGCAACTGCGAAAAATGCAGCTCCTGCAACAAAAGTAAATCTCAAAGCGGCAAATTTCCGCACAGTGAAATGTTGCAATTAATATTGGCTGGTGCAGCCGAACTTAATGGAAAATTTGGCAGATACGTTTTAGCGGAATATTTAAAAGGCGGCAAAAGCGAGAAAATCAAACAGTATGAACTTCATAAAGGCGAATTATATGGTGTGTTAAGCGATATTTCTAAAGAAAAATTAATAAAACAAATTGACGATTTTGTTGATAACCGCTTGCTAAATATATCAGATAGCAAATATCCAACCATCTCAGTCAGCACAACCGGCAAAAGTTTGCTTACGCACAAAATCCGACCTCTCAATATAAAATATGCCAAGCAAGAAAGTGCTGCTATTCCTAAAGCGATTGTTAAAACTCATACTCACGTTGAGAAAATTCCAGAGGATATAAAAAAAATAAACAACTTATTTGCTTCTGGCTTGAGCATTGATGAAGTGGCAAAAAAAATGAAAATGACAAAAGGCGATGTGGCAAATAATCTACAAAAAGCTATCGAACTTTTTCCATCTTTGAATTGGCGAGATTATGCCAGCGCAAAAGATTATCAAAATGTGAGGCAAATTTTGCACAAATCGCCATACTTGTTATTGAAAGACATACAGTATCAGCTGCCCGAAGCTCTTGATTTTTCTCTGCTGCGCGTAATTGCTGCCTTCGCTAAAAAAGAATCAGGCAAAGAGGAAAAGATATAATCCAATCCAATAGCTTCTACTTCCATAAACAACAGCAACAAAAAAAAGGCAGTCCGAACGAACCGCCTTTGGGTGTGGTTAGAGAGGGAATTGAACCCCCGACACAAGGATTTTCAGTCCTTTGCTCTACCAACTGAGCTACCTAACCGCATATTGGAATACAAATATAAGGCTTTTTTGCGTAGTTACAAAATATTTTTTTCATCTGAAACCTGCTGCGCTATAATGCCATGCAAATTGTCAATAAATTCCTGCAGCGACTTTTTATCATCAGGAACTCTGTCAACAGGCGGATTAATAATCACTTTGACGCGCCCGGATTTCAAATTCAGATTGCCAGCAGATAAAATTTTATTCATGCCAATTATGGAAATAGGCACAATTTTTTTATTGGATTTGCCTGCTATAGCAAAAGCGCCTCTCTTAAACGCCCCAACCTTGCCGTCAGTAGAGCGTGTTCCTTCGGGAAATAACACAACCGAACCCGTGCTGTTTACAGCTTTTATAGCCTTGCTAATGCTTGATACAGCATGTTTGGGATTTTCCCTTTCTATCGGAATATATGGCGAATGGCGTAGCCCGAACCCAAGCATCGGAATGTCAAGCAGCTCCTTTTTGTACATAAAACATATAGTGTCAGGTATAGCATATGCCAATACAGGAATATCAAAAAGACTGGTATGATTGGCGACGTAAATATAAATTTCGTCTGGTTCCAAGTTTTCGATACCCTCAACCACCATCTCTATTCCTGCTGCCGATATCATGCTTTTTGCCCATTTTTGCATTAATCTGAAGTATGCAATATCGCCATGCCTTTTTCTAATGATAGAGCCTTTGACCGCATAAAATGATATTAATATAGCCAGTCGAATACGTTTGAACATAAGAATGCTTTGAAAATTAATAGCGTATTATCGTGATTTTCAGTTCTAATTTTGTAGGCGGATTAGTGTTATTGAAATTAATATAATCAATATCCAAATAGCCAAGCCTGTAACCACTCCAAAGTTCAACATGATAGGGGATGCCTGCTGTATTGACATATTCAGTTGTGTATGGCAAAAGAACCCAGTTTTTATATTCATCCAAATAGTATACCAGAACCGCGCCACTTGCTAAAACGTCATTATTAATTTCTGGAAATTTCAGCTCACAAAACCAATGCCCTTCCAGATCATGCTCATCAATCAGCCAGTTATCCGGAAACAAAGTTTCATAAAAATTCTGCGTGTAAACTGATGGCGGACAATAGCATTCGTCAGCACAGCCAAAACATGCTAAAGCTATCATAGATATAATTATTATCAGTGCAATTTTTCTCATACGATTATTAAAATAAATTCATAAAACTGTTGTGAATATTCACAATCATACTTGCAAATATAGCAAAAAAAACTGTAATATAGTGGTAAAGGCAGATTACCTCCGCCTCTGCGCCGCATATTACCCTCTTTCCTTGAGTAATTTATCCATATTAAACAATTTGGATTCCCCAATAAATTTATAGTTGTTACATAAAGCGAAATAGAATTTAAAAAATATTTAAGAAATTAGACCATTAACTATTTTTCGGAGAGGGAGGATGAATTGTGCCTTTCCATCATAATGATTGCGGATTGCATATCGGTGGGCAGTTCGGAGTCGAAAATTAAATCTTCATTGGTTATCGGGTGGCGAAAGCCTAAAGTTTTGGCATGCAGCATCTGGCGACTTGATATATCAAGGCAGCGCTGGGCAATAGTGCGCCACTGAGGGTTTTCAGCGCCAAATAAAATTTTGTCGCCGCCATACCGACTGTCGCCAAATAATTTATGCCCAATATATCCCGAATGTACGCGAATTTGGTGGGTTCTGCCAGTTTGCAACTTAAATTTCATAAACGCCGTATAGGCAAAGCGCTCAATCACCTCATAGTCGGTAACCGCTGTTTTGCCGCCTTTTTCCAGCACCGCAAACGCCTTCCTGTCGCGAGGCGAGCGCCCAATATTACCTTCTATTCTGCCTTTGTCCAACTTCGGCTTGCCCCAAACGATAGCATAATATTCGCGCTGCGTGGTTTTATTTGCAAACTGCGCTGCAAGATGCTGATGAACGTTAGCATTCTTGGCAACAACAAGCAAACCCGTCGTATCTTTATCAATTCTATGGACTAAACCGGGGCGAATATCGTCAGAATTAAAAAATTTTGTTTCATCTATTTCGTCATTTTCCGCCTCGCTCATATCATCAAGCTCAATAGAAATTGCCTCACGCAAGCCGAAATGAAAAAGCAGTGCGTTCACGAGCGTGCCATAGCGGTTGCCAATTCCGGGGTGGACGCACATGCCCGCAGGCTTGTTCACAACCAAAAGATGCTCATCTTCAAAAACGATATTCAGTGGAATATTTTCGGGGATAAGCTCAATTGGCGGAGATTTGAGCACGGAGCAGCAAATATAGTCGCCGGGTGATATTTTATAGCTGACTTTTTTAGGATTGCCATTTACCAAAACCTGTCCATTTTCAATGACTTGCTGCACTTTATTGCGAGTAGCATTATGCACGCTTCGAGTCAAAAACTGGTCTAATCTTTCAGGCGATTGGCCTTTCGGAATATGAAATTCGTATATTTTTTCTATTGGTTCTGGATAATGTTCTTTCTTCAAAATAACTATTTAATATACAATATTTATGAATATTTTTTAATAAATATTGTATGATTTTGATAATTACAAATATAACGAAAGCTCTCGGATAAACAGCAGTTTTAGGCGAAATAGAGATAAGTATTGGGTAATTAAGTTTGTTAAGCATTATTCTGCCATGTTCTTCCAATGTGCAAAAAAGTAAGAATAATGCTCCTGCCTCATAATGGTTGAAAATATTTTTTTCAATATACATGTCTGATAACATCATCATGGATTAATTCGCTTTTTGAAAAGCATATCGTTTTTGGCATAATTGCTTGATATGTGTACGAAAATTTAAATTTTTATGCTCAATATTTTACGTTTTATCCTTTCCAATGTAATGTTTTTGCTTGGGGAGCAATCTTTTATAACCATCTGTAAAATAATAAATTACAGGGATATCTTTCAAATATTTCAGCAACATTTTGCAATCTTGCTCCGTTTGTTTTCCGTTGCTTGTTTATTAAAATAAATTAATTATCCCTGTAAATCGCATACCAAGTCCATCGTTGATTTTTTTTAGCCAACATAACTCCAAAAATTTATCTATTTCTATGTTGCATCGCATATCTAAATTTTATATATTTTAAAGACTTAGCATTTGCAGCATCGCGTGTCTGCATTTTGTTTTAATAATTTAGAATATATCAATCAACCGTTGTGAATCGCGCCCGAGATGAAGAATAAAAAAATGCCGATTTAGGGATTAAACCGGCAAAAGGAATATCTAACATTTACATTGTTTATGCTTTGATAATCGCATCAACAGGGCATGCGTTCACGCACTGCTGGTCATCAAAATATCCTTTACATTCAACACATTTTGTTGCATCAATTTCGGTGTGGCTACTGCCATCAAAAATTGCCTCGACAGGACATTCCGATATGCATGCTCCGCAACTAATACAATCATCAGTGATTTTGTAAGCCATTTTTTCTCCATTTTAGTTACTTTAAAAACTGAACTACAAATATACTAAATATAGTAAATCCATCAAAATTATTTGATGATATTGAAATGCGAGCATGGTTATTTAGAGTTTTTTTTGTAAATGCGGGAAAAGAAAAGAAAATAAATTGAGGCTGACGGATAAGGATTTTTTCTTTCCTAATATATGATATTTTTTTGTATTCAAAAAATAAATATCATGTTTTAAGAATAAAAGATTTGTATTTCAAGTAAATTTGAAAGACTTTTTTGTAATGGTACGGCATATTTTTTTTTTTTTTTTGCATATTTTAATTTTTTGTTGTTATATTTGAATCTGTGTAAAGGATTGGTTTCCGATACAGGAAGTATTTTCAAAGAATTTCAACGAAAAGAAAATTAAAAATTTAGTGAAAAGGTCATCATAGCTTTTTATATAATTAGTTAACTTAAAATTTATCTACAGCCTACAGCATGCTAAACCATTTATAATTGCATAAATTTTAGTAAATATGTGTTAGCGTACTTTAACATGAATTAAAGTCGTATGTTATAAATTTTATTCAAAATATAAAGCTATCCTGCATAGATATGATATTATCTTTATACCGCCTTTTCCTGCATTTACACTTGAGTTACTGAACAAAGTAAACTAAAAGACGAATATATTTTTAAAAATTTATTAATAATTTATTGGAGTGCAAGTTTATGCGTAAACTAATTGTATTGCTTTTTCTTATTGCTGCATCAGCATCTATATCCGTGCATGCGAGTATATACGGTATACTCGCGGGTAAAGTTGTTGATACGGATGGTAAGGGAGTTTTGGGTGCTACTGTTTTGATCAAAGGTACTACCCGTGGAACTAAGGTCAATTCGCGTGACGGTAGTTTTACAGTTTCAAATATTCAGGCAGGCAGTTATACTGTGAGTGTCCGTTCAATCGGCAAGCAAGAGTATAATGTTCCTGTCAGGATCTCAGCGGATCAAACTACAACTATTTCTGTAGTTCTTAAGGATGATGCCGTACAAATGGATACAGTCGTTGTTCTTGGAGAGGCTACATCAAAAAAAGTCGATGATACCCAGCAAGGTTCAATAGCTACTATGGACAATGAAGAGCTGGTAAGGCAGTCCGGGACTAATTTAGCATCTGTTGTAGCGCTAAGTGCCGGAGTGCAGAGTAGCGATGATGGGTTCTCTATTCGGGGTGGTCGTTCTTCTGAGACACAAATCAGAATTGATGGTATCAAGGTAGGGGATCAATTTACCGGTGGATTTGGTGCTGGTGGATCAACTTATTATCCTATGGTTTCCACTTATGCAACAGAACAGGTACAGGTTATTACAGGTAATTTTGCTGCTGAATATGGTGAAGCAATGGGTGGTGTTGTTAATACAGTTATTAGAACAGGAAGAACTGATAGATTTGATGGTCACCTAGATTGGAACACCGATTTGGGTTTCTTGTATGGGAGTCAGGCATCAGGTATTGATATTGAAAAAATAGGAGCCAATTATAGTATTGTAGATGAAGGTGATGGGGCAGCCTTACTAAACGGTAACTATAATAGTATTGATTTTGGCATTGGTGGTCCTCTAAAATTTTTAAACGATAAATCTACTTTTTATATTACAGGAAATTATTATTTCAATGAGTATGGAGGTGTAGGCTATGATATAGCAGATCCTTGGGGCAGAGTACGGGCAAGACAGGATAATAACTCAATCTGGAGAAAAAATCTTGTAGCAAGGCTTAAGTTTGGTATAACGGATAACATAGCGTTGTTGGTTGGTGGTCAGTATGGCTTAACCAATCGGGAGCTGTTTTCTGGACAATGGATGTATGATGATGACATAGGAACTCCTTATATCAATGCCGATGGTCAGATAGATCCTTTGGGAAAAGCTACCCCTAATTCTATTCCTCAAAGAATAGCAAAATCAAATGTTTACAATAACTATGTTGGAAACATCATGGCAAGATTGAATCATACCCTTACAGACAGAAGCTTTTATGAAATTACTCTTGGATTGGATATACAAAATCAGGAAACAGGCAGACGTAATGGATGGAATGATCCCGGATTTATTTCAGGCTTTGAACTGATGCGTCCGGTAGATGACTGGATTGTGGAAGGAAGTCAATTCCTGCCTGCAAATGATAATGACGGCAAAATGGTTGGGGACAAGGTTATTGACTGGGCTTCACCTACAAGCTATTCCGACTATTCAAAGGATACATATTGCTATGGAACATGGCAAGGCATCAATCCATTAACAGGCTATTACGAGGGAGCTCCTTATAACAGCAGTACTATAAATCCTTGGGGAATAACACCATCTTCTATGGGAACTGATTACTATTCAGGCGGCGCAACAGCTTTTGATTACAGATACAGTAATACTTGGCAAGCACAGGGAAATTATAATTTGTTTAATGTAAAAACAGGCGATTTCTCTCATAATCTGAAAGCAGGTTTTGAATTTAACTTGTTGGTTTTAAACAGGCACTACAATTCTGCTCCTTATAATGGCAATCCAGTTTATGATATTTATACAGGTAAATGGGGTGGCAACATATATGCTGACAGTTTGGACGAGTACAATAAGACAAGTGAGGCTAAAAATTTAATGAAGCTGGGAGTGTATGTGCAGGATCAAATTTCATATAAGGGCATAATATTCAGCCCGGGCTTGCGAATTGATGTATTGGATCCAATGTCCCAATATAGAGTTATGGGAACTGGTCAACCTCAGTTTGTTCCCATATCATCTGATTCAGGCTTTGCAGATGCTTCCGTAAAGTTTCAATTAAGTCCGAGAATAAATATAAATTACCCGATTACGGAACGCTCGTATGTTTCTATATCTTATGGACTGTTTTTCCAAAGTCCGGAGGCGAACTATCTGTATGACAGATTTAATGCAGAAAATATATCAACAGGCGGTACTCCGCTTCTTGGAGATCCCAATATGGACGCTCAGCAAACGAACCAGTATCAAGTCAGTTATCAAAACATGCTCACAGATGAGTTGAAATTAGTATTAACAGCCTATTATAAAGATATTTACAATCAATTGGGTGTTACTCAGGTGATGACCAGTCCTGACCCTTATTTCCAATATTCGGTATCCGAGTATGGAACCTCCAAGGGTATTGAAGTTGGTATTGCTAAATTTTTAAGTAATAATTTTGCTTTTGATTTAAATTATACTTTTTCATACCTGGAGGTAACTTCAACAGGACCTAATTCCAATACAACAGTACTGCGCGATCCATATTCTGGAAAACTGACATTCCCATTAGCACCTTATCCATCTTCGGATGATATTAGACACAGAGTGAAAGGTAGTGCTTCCTTGCTTTGGGGCAATGGCGAAGGGCCTTCTGTAGGCGGGTTCTTACCTTTGCAAAATTCTTATCTTACGCTAACTCCTTCATGGCGCTCAGGAGTACCTTATACCAGAACTAATATAGGCGGCATGGCTACAAGTGAAAGGAATGCTTATCGTGGACCAAGCGTTTGGAATGTTGATGCGAAAATTGAAAAAGGCTTTTACCTGAAAGAATGGTTCGGTGAAGGTCTGAAGAATGCAAAGATTGATGTATATGTTAATATATACAATGTGTTTAACGATAGAAGTGCAAATAACTTTTATACAACAACAGGCGATCCTGATGATGATGGAAGAAGTTTGACTACCAAACAGGCCGGTAATTTTGTGGCAACTCCATGGTATAAAACAGCTTCGTATGTGAAGCCAGAATCATATTCAGTGGATCAATACGATCAGTATGGCAACAGACTGTATAGTGCCGACGCTGATTTTGATGGAAACGGAATTGTAACGCAGGAAGAAAAATATCAGGCTTATTTGAAATATGAAGAATATGTGATATCTTTCAGAAGTAATTATAAATTACCTATTCGAGTTGCGGCTGGAATAGTATTTAGATTTTAATTAAAAAATATTAATAAAAATAAGAGGATAACAATGATTAAAAAAATTATATTAATAACAATTGTATTCTTTGTTTGTGGTTCAATATCCAGTTTCTCTGATATGGCGCCAGAAGCTAAGAAAAGTCAAAACGAACTGCAGCGTAAGGCTCAGGGGTACTATGACATCCAAAGGAATACTATAAGCAATATTGAATTTTCTATCAATAATACAGGTATGATATTTCACGATGTACCTACAGGTTTAGGAACAGGCATTTGGCCTCGAGGTTCTGTTAATTACTATATTTTCGGCGGCGGCATTTGGGTTGGCGGCTTAAAGAAAATAAATGTAATAGATTCTGTAACTGGAGAGATAGAAGACACTATAATTACTATTACTGATGTAATATGGGATCGCGAAAATCCTATAAAGGATGCAGAAGGCAATATTATTGGTTATAACATGGATACAGTCGTTACATTTGATACAGCATACAAAAAGGCTAAAGATCCATATACAATCATGTCTGTTACATACAATCCATATAATGCCAAATCATTTATGGTGCCTGGGCGCATGGAGGATGGAGAAACTGCAAATACTACCAATATAGATAAGTACCGTGTTTTCTTTTCGATGGATTATAATACAAGCGACGGTTCTCCAAGAATTCCCGCAGACGGAACTACTGTCTGGCCTATATGGGATATTGCTGAAGGTAAGGTAGTGAAGCATGATAGATATTTTGGAAAATATGTACTTGATGAAAAAAAGCGCAATATGCAGGAATATCCGAAAGGACCAGCGTTTATATCTGGCGAGGATATATTTTGTACATATAAGGACAGTGATTTGTCAAAATACAGTTTTTTGGGTGGCGTAACCCAGCTTAAGGGTAAAGGATACCCTCTTGGCATTCAATACGAACAGATGGTTTATTCATGGGGATTTGGAGATTACAGGGATTTTATATTTGTTAAGTATGACCAAATCAATATGAGTCCAGATACTCTGTACGATGTATGGCTTGCTCCCATGCTGGACGTGGATATAGCATTTGCCAATAATCCAACACAAGGCGCTGATAATGACAGATGCTCATTCTATGGCATGGAAGACAAGGAGACAGGACAACAGCCAGACGAAGAGAAAGCAAAGAAAAATTTTGCATATCAATGGTCAGATGGAAATAGAGGCGAGCAGGGACGTGGTTTTGGCTATCTTGCCTTTGTGTTCTTAGAATCGCCGGCTACAGTTAAAAAATATGCTGATATAAATGAATTTACAGGAGACACACTGTTCGTTAATGTTGATTCACTTGATTTTGTTCGTCGTGACAAACCTTATTATACTCATGAAGAGCAATTGGGACTTGTAACATTTAGAAACTGGTCATTAGGAGATGATCCTAAAACAGATATTGACATGTATAATTTTATTTCCAGAAGAAATCTTGATGGAGATACAGGCCCGGGCGATAAACGATATATGATGGCAACAGGACCATTTAACATGAGACCACAGGATACGGCGCGTACAGTAGTCGGAATGGTGTTTGCAGGAACATGTCTTGGCGGAGATGCGCAAGGTACAGACGAAGATCTATGCGAGTTAGTCAGGAAAGTTGATTTTGCCCAAAGTGTATATGACAACAACTTCCGTGCTCCGCAGCCTCCATGGAGAACTAATATAACAGAATGGAAACCTATTAACAACGGAATGATAATTAAATGGGATGATTATTCAGAACAGTCAACAGATAATGAAGAATTAGGACTTGATTTCATGGGTTATCAAATATACCGTGCAAGAAGATCCAATTTAGATACTTTTAATGTTGATGATATATCGCCAAGTTCTGAATATCCAGCTGGTATGGGACCATTTGGCTGGAAATTATTGCAGGAATATGAAATAAATACTCCGTTCTATAAGCATAATAACGTAGTGTTTTCAATTGTAGATGATGAAAAATTTAGAGGTATTGATTCCATGATGGTTATAGGACCTGTCCATATAACACCTGACTCAGTAGATTTAAATGCTATCAGGGTAATGAGAATACCAAGAGGATTTAACATGTATCCGCCTGAATTTATAGACACTGCACTTGCTCTTCCAGCTTGGGCGCAGGCGTATACGCCAAAACTGGTTGCTTCCGGTTTCTTAACTGATGAAACTTATGGTAAAAGAATAGTGCCTGTCATAAACAGTATTGATACTTCCCAACAAAGTGTTTCTACTCCATGGAATGTTTTCTATAATAAAGTAGCTAAACAGGTTGGGGTTAATTTTGGAAGTGATGTGTTGTATTATCAAGAGCAACATAATTATTTGGTAGATTCCATATTAGTTGGAACACTGTATTTAAATCCGTCATTAGCGCAGATTAACCCATTGTTCTATACTTCCAAAACAGTTCCTATTACACGTACCCGTTATAACGAATTAAAAGCTGATACTATTAATAATGGTGCTGTGTGGATAACAAAGACTTACTTGGATACAATAAAAAACAAAGATGATAAAGATACTGTTATAACGATAGTACAGAAAATCAAGATAGATACGCTATATCAACTAGATACGTACGACACGCTTTATGATGGGAATAATAGATCATATACTATTCGAGCAATGGTACCGCTTCCAGAAAGCCAAATGTTGAAGAGCATGGAGCATTTTAGATTAGTTAGAGATTCTGTATACAGCTATATATCCAAAGGATGGATACGTGAATATGCGTTCTATGATTTTCATGGTTCTCAGGAAGCGAAAGATGAAGTCATCAAACCTTACATGAATAAGATTACAAATGGGCGAACTTTTGTGGATATTGGAGATGATAACCATGATGGGGTTATAACCACCAATGACGATATAGGCAAAACAGAACAAATGTTTAATAATGTAGAATACTATTATAAGGTTGTTTCTTATGACGAAGGTGATTTTACAAAACCTTCTCCTTCAAAAACAAACGAAGGTCTGCCGGGCTTGCCTAATTTTGCAGAGACATATCCAGCTGCTGAAAGAGTTGGCAATAAATTAGAGTTTAATGTTATTGAACTTGACACAGCTAAGATGATGGGCTTATATGATTTCGATTTATATGCTATTGATCCTGACAGAGCATCTCAGTTATTTACAGGAGATACAATAGAAGTTGAATTTAATGCATCTCCTTCGTATGTGGAGCCGAGGTTCAGCAGTGACCAAAACGCTAAAGGTGTTCCTATTGGTCTTTACTATACCAATATGAAATTAAGCAATATTTCTAAAGGTACCAGCATATTCGATGGAACATTGTCATTAGAACCTGGCAACTGTAATGTTAATTTTAATGAGTTATATACAGAATATACGGCATCCCGTGTCTTTGGAGATACTGCAATAATCACTAAAAGAAGTGATGGAACAAACGATACGAACAGATACGGGACGATGACAAGTGATAGTATTTGTACTTTCAGTAATTTATTTACGACAGGAGATTTCCAAACTGCAGGATATTGCTATAACAGTAATTTTGCGCCCGAAGCTTATGGCACATTAGGTCTGAATTTCCGTTCTGCTGTTAAACAGTTCGGAGGTATATACCGTCCGTATTTAGCAGAAAAAACGGATGCAGGCAATACTAAAAATACAACTACCGTGCTAACTCCATTGCCATTAGGCGATGTGCGTGATACCAAAACAGACGGAGCAATATTAATCACAAGGCAGGTTGGATTTAATATTGTTGGCAATGGGTATGCGGATGGACCAATAGATTATAGTTACCGGGCACCAATATATGGCAGGTTTAATAATGGGCCAGGTGTATATGAAGTAGAATTTACGCCTGGTGGTGAGGAAGAGTTGCTCATACAGTGGAATGCTGAGCCTGATGGGAAGAAATTTAAGGTCAAGTATTTAATACCTAAAGTAACGAATAAGATTTCTTACAAACGTGCTGCGGAAGAGCGTGATGATGTTGATTCTGTAGATGTTGTTACTAATATGGATATAAAACACCTTGAATTGCCTGTTCAACCTTATGCAGATGGAACTGTTGTGATAAATGGCTTTTCATATCCGAACTTGCCTGTTCCATCACCATTAAATATGATGGCGGATACAACCTATCCAAACAAGCCTGAAGATATGATGTATAGCTTCAACCTATATGCACAGGCATTTATTAACTGTAGAAAAGCACCTGGGGCTCTTGCCGGTGCATGGGTAAAAGGAGCTGCAAGGGATGCAGATTTATTGGAGAAATATGACCAAAATATTGTAGAGTATGTAGGAAAACAGGGAAAATATTATTTAACAGCTATTTCCGATGATGGGAAAGACACCTTGGATTTTGTACACACCTTTAATATTGCCGGCTGCCAGTTTATTGCAGATTATTTAGGGCGTGCTCACAGAGATAAAGACAAAGCATACGTTGAGCCCGTTCCACAGCCTCAAGATGTAACTCATGGCAATGATTTTGCTGCTGGGGATGTTATTAAATTTACAACATTTGGTGGCACTCTTGGCTTTCCACAAAATGGCGCTAAAGTCAAATTCGTTGTAAGCCAGACTAATCCACAGCAATATACAGATCAACAGCTTGATGGTATAAAAGTGGTTCCTAATCCTTATGTGATTTCACATCAGGGACAGAAGTCTCCTTACGATGCACGAATTTACTTCACAAAATTGCCTGAAAAATGTACTATAACAATTTATAGTGCAGCTGGAGATCTGGTAAAAACCATTGAGTATGATGAAGTCACAAATGCTGCTCCGAAATTTGGAGTTGATATATGGGATTTACTTACAAATAATGGACAAAGGGTAGAAAGTCAAACTCTTGTTGCTATGATAAAAACTCCGGATGGCGCTGTTACAACCAAACAATTCGCTATTGTTGTAGGTGGATTTAGAATTATAGATTAATAAAAAAAACAAAACAGCGGCAAGAGGGTGCTGCTCTCTTCCGCTGTTATTTAAATCACAAATAATGGAAAAATATAAAATGAAAAAAATATTATCAATAGTTTTAGGATTGTCTTTGTTTACTGTTATTGCAAATGCTGAAAGTTATGATTATATGCAGTCTTCAACAACAGGCGACGCAACAGCGAAAATTGGATTAACAGGCGGACAGTTTTTAAAAATAGCCCACGGAGCACGCGGGAATGGTATGGCAGGTTGCGTATCTGCTATCACTAATGATTTATCATCAGTATATTGGAATCCAGCTGGGATAGCTGAATTGCCGTCTATATCTGCTACATTTGATTATACAGACTGGATAGGCGGATTCTCTCATGATTTTGCTTCTGCAGGAACACCTATAGGAGAAAACTTTGCTATAGCTGTGCATTATACAAGCTTTAGCAGCGGGGATATGGAATATACAACTCTGGAAAAACCACAGGGAACTGGCACAACATTTAGAGCAAGCGATATGGCTATTGGCTTGACCCTTGCAGGCTATCTTACAGACCAGTTTACATTTGGTGTTACAGCTCGCTATATAGACAGTAAAATATCTGATATGAGTGCAGGCGGAGTTGTATTTGATGTTGGTACTAAATATAGAACTGGAATACAGGGTATTACACTGGGTGTGTCTTTGCACGGGTTGAGTACTGAATTAACTTACTCAGGTAGAGATTTAAATACCACCAAAAAATTATATCCACCTGCATTTGCAACAGATGTAGATGCTTCATTAACGCCTGCTAATTTTACTATTCCTATCGGTTTTAGAGCCGGTGTTGCAGCCGATATTTATAAATATGAACAGCATAATGTTGTTGCAGCTTTTGATTTTACAACATTTTCAGATTCGCCTGAACAGTACAGCATTGGTGCCGAGTACGTATGGAATAATATTTTGTCAGTGCGCGCAGGTTATAAATTTGGACATGATGTATTCGGATTTGGCGCCGGTATAGGAGTTAAATACCTTACTGGAAGCTTTGGTGGAATAATTGATTATTCAATTTCACCAACGTCAGATTTTGGAATGGTGAACAGATTATCTGTTAGCGTTGATTTAGGCAAATAATAATTATTTCGCAATTAAGATTAGAGCTATCAAGTTTTTGATAGCTTTTTTTTTAAATTATTTCGTATTTTTGAAAATGAAAAAAATAATCCTCATTATTGCTTTCGTTCTTTGGCAATATAATACCAATGCAGAACTTAAGATACATTACGATTTTGCGACATTTCACAGGGATAATGAAAAAAAATTAATCGAATTTTATTATACATACCCAGACAATTCTTATACTGCAAAGTTGGATGCTGATGGAATGTATGTTGGTAATATCAAGTTTAAATTATCAATTAGCAAAGGCAGTCAGCCAATTGACGAAATTGTCTGGGAAGCGCCGTATAAGTTGGAAAATAAAAATGGGAATAAGCCGCAAGATTTTTATGGCATTCAAAAAATATATCTTGAAGCAGGGCAATATCATGCTAAATTCGAAGCTGTCGATGTTTACAATGCTAAAAATCAACACGACTCGGAATTTGATATTTTTGTTAACTCTATTGATAGCAATAAGTTATATGTAAGTGATTTGCAAATAGCGAATAATATCATTCCTAAAACATCGAATGAAACATACCCTGAATTATTTTATAAAAATCAATATTATGTTTATCCTAATCCGATTCGAGAAATTTCGAACGAGCGTCCCACTTTGCATTTGTATTGTGAAATTTATAACGCAAAACGGATTCTATCAAGTGAAATTGACATTAAGTATGTTATATATGATGCAATTAACAATCCTGTGCTTGAATATGAAAAGACAAAAAAAATCGTTGCCGATGCAATTGTGGAAACCATTTCGATACCATTAGATATTTATTCGAGCGGAGTTTATTATGTGGAAATTAATATTTCTTCCAAGGATAAAAAGCACAATATCTCGAAAAAAAATAAATTTTTTTTAATAAATACCAATGTTGAAATTGAAAAAAAATCGTATTATACAGAAGACGAAGCGTTTGAGATGAGCGAATTTGCAACGTATGGCGAGGAAAAGGCAGATAGAGAATTTGAAATGTTCACTTTGGTTGCAAATAAATCTGAACTACAATCTTGGAAAAAATTGACGGATTTGAAAGCAAAACAACGTTTTTTGTATATATTTTGGTTCACGCGAAATCCTGACCAGACTTCTCCTTTTAATCCAGAACTATTTGAATTTAGACGCCGAATAGATTATGTAAAAACATATTTCAGCTATGGAACCGAAGCTAATGGCTGGAAAAGCGATAGAGGAAAAATATATGTAAAATTTGGCGAGCCTGATCAAAGAGAACAGCATTTTGCAACTCCAGATACAAAAGCTTACGAAGAATGGTATTATAGCAGCGGCGTTGGCGGTGGCGGCGAGTTTTATTTTGTGGATACTTTCGGCATGGGAAATTATATCTTAGTGCATTCAACAGCCTATGGTTATGCGAGAAATGACAACTGGTATAACATAGTTACCAACCGAACAACGACAACAGAATAACCCCGATTTTAGAATCATGAAGAAAATAATAGATGCAGCTACTACTATATTATTCTTAATTTTCGGATTATTTTCTAAAATATTGTCCATAAAAATGCGAGATAAGCTGGGAGAATGTATTGGAACATTCTCTTATTTTATCTTGAAAAAACGCAGACTTCAAGCGTTAGAAAATCTTACTTACGCCTTTCCTGATTTGTCCCGCAGCGAATTGCAAAAAATTGCAAAAGGGTCTTTCCAAAATTTGGGAATTACATTTTTGGAGCTGCTCGCAATGAAAAAATTTACAGATGCTGAATTGCATAAGATAATTAAATATGAGAATATTGAACTGATAAATGATACTTATGCCGAAGGAAATGGCGTTATGTTTTTGTCAGGACATTATGGAAATTGGGAGCTTTTGGCATATTCGGTTGGAGCTTTTACCAATATTCCAGCTACAATTATTGTCAAGCCGCAGAGCAATTCATTTGCTGACGCAGTGTTAAACAGTTACAGAACTTCGCGGGGAAACAAAATTGTTTCAATGTATTCGGCTGCTCGAACTATAATTTCTGTGATTACGAAAGGCGAAGCTATAGCCTTGCTCGTTGATCAGGCTGCGACAGAAGATAAAGATTTATTTATTAATTTTTTCAATCGTCCAGCTTCGACTTATAAAGTGGTTGCTGAGTTGGCATTGCGCTTTCACATTCCCATAATTATGGGCTTTTCCGTTAGATTGGCAGATGGAACGTACAGCGTAAAATTAAAAAAAATCAATTATTCTGACTTGAAAAACAACAAGTCAGGTGTCTTAGAGCTTACCCATCGCCATGTCAAAGTTCTTGAAGATATGATAAAACAAAGACCGGAACTTTGGGCATGGATGCATCGTCGCTGGAAGCACCGCAAAAAATAAAATGAATTTATCTATAAATATTGTTTTATCAAATAACATTGTTGTTCGTTGCACTGTGCCTGCAATATTTACACCTCATATTCGTGATTATATCCTTAAAAATTTTTATTTGGAGAGAAGAAAAATGAATCTGTCAAAAAAAATATGCACGATTGTATGCGCCAGTTTTATCTTGTTGTTAAATCATGCAGCTATGAATGCGCAAACGGATGCGAAATCTGATACTAATAATATTTCATCGATATTAAATAGTATTTCATATTTGAAAAATCTGAAAATCAGCGGCTATGTGCAGGCTCAATATCAGCATTCAGAATCTGTTACCGGGTTTGGAGCTTCGCCATATATGCCAAATGAAAATATTAATAATCAATTTCAAATAAGGCGTGCGATATTGAAATTGGATTATTCGACTGAATTGACGCAGATGGTTATTCAAACCGATTTTCTGCCGTCGGGAGTAAGCGTTAAAGAAGCATATTTAAAAGTAACTGATCCGTGGGCAAAAGCTGTTTCATTGAATGTCGGCTTGTTTAATCGACCTGATTTTGAAGTAGAATATTCTGCAAACCAGATTGAATCTTTAGAGCGCTCCAATGTGATTCGAGCATTATATCCCGGTGAAAGAGATTTGGGAGCAATGTTTACAATTAATCCAAATAATTTCTTTAACCTGCAGCTTGCTGGATTTAATAACACTTATCAAGGGTTTAGCAAGCAATTGATACCGAATTACAGATATGAGCCTTTTTATTTTATGGCAAGATTAACCAAAAAAATATCATTTAAGCCTCATGATACTAAAATTAATTTTGGCGTGAATTGCCGAATAGGTAATGCTGAGGCAAATACAAATCAAGTTATTTTTTCGGAAAATAATAATAAAATCATTGATTCGACAAGTTACATTGTTGGTGATAAATTATCACGCAGTTGGTTTGGAGCGGAATTCCAATATTCTTCAAAAATTTTGGGTGGTTTGAAATTTTTTGCTGAATATTTGATGGGAAACAATATTTATGAAGAAAGTGCTGCAAATGCTGCAACAATAGCGCCCATTAGATTAACAAAATTTAATGGATATTATTTAATGTTGGTAAAACCAATTGCATCTGATTGGGAAATTGCTGGTAAATATGATTATTATAATCCAAATTCCAAAATTGAAGAAGAAAATATCAATTCTACTAAAGATTTAGCTGTTAGTACATTGGGATATGGTATTCACAATTATTCGTTTAAAAATATTAGAATTTCGCTTTGGTATGATATGAATTTCCGCCAAACAACGGATAATTTTTCAGAAATGCCATCGGCAAATTTATTGACTTTAAGGCTGCAGTATAAATTTTAGATGAGTTAAGTTGCATGTTTAATTAATATTAAAAGAATTCTTGCCCATTAATCAGCAAGAATTTTTTATTAAATTACGGACGAATGCAAATTTATTATTACTTATTTTTTGTGAAATTGAAAAAAAGATTTGCACAGAATAAAAAAAGTTCGTAATTTTGTAATCTTGTTTTTGACGCACATTGAGATTATGGAATTGACGACTGACGCTGGTTGAAGAATCGGTGAAAAAATAAAAAAAGCGAATTTTGAAAAAAAGATTTGCACAGAATAAAAAAAGTTCGTAATTTTGTAACCCAAGTTTTTGTGAAAAACAAAAAGAAGATTTAAAGACCTTGAAAAAGGCAGTTCTTTGAAAATAGGAAGTATATAGCAAATAGCTAAAAATAAGAAACGACAAACAATCACATAGTGATAAACTTAGTCAATTTTCGATACTTGAGTAAAACAATAACAAACAGGAAAAACAAACTTCCATATACAACGGAGAGTTTGATCCTGGCTCAGGACGAACGCTGGCGGCGCGCTTAACACATGCAAGTCTAGGGTAGCAATACACTGGCGCACGGGTGAGTAACGCGTAGGCAATCTGCCCCTATCACAGACATAACATCGAGAAATCGGTGCTAATATCTGATGAGGACTCCGGTTCAAAGCTTCGGCGGATAGGGATGAGCCTGCGTTAGATTAGCTTGTTGGTGAGGTAACGGCTCACCAAGGCGACGATCTATAGCTGGTCTGAGAGGACGATCAGCCACACTGGAACTGAGACACGGTCCAGACTCCTACGGGAGGCAGCAGTGAGGAATTTTGGACAATGGAGGAAACTCTGATCCAGCGACGCCGCGT
>JAVBOP010000062.1:0-3722 GCA_031550405.1 Kapaibacterium sp. (SeqCode) | reverse complement strand
ATCGGCATACACCTGATTATTGCCACCCAGCGTCCTTCGGTGAATGTTATCACGGGCATTATCAAGGCTAATTTCCCTGCACGCATTGCATATCTTGTAGCACAAAAGGTTGATTCCCGCACAATTCTTGACGCATCGGGTGCTGAAGCTCTGTTAGGCAATGGCGATATGCTTTTCCAGCCGTCGAACCAGCCAAAGCCGATACGTGTTCAAAATCCATTCATATCGACCGACGAGGTGGAGAAGGTATGCGATTTCATCGGCAATCAGCTGGGATATTCCGAACCGTATATGCTGCCGTCAACTGTTGATTTATCAGAAGATGGCGAATATGATATTGCTGATTTTGACCCGCTTTTCCGTGATGCCGCAGAGCTTATTATCGAGCAGCAGCAGGCTTCGACCTCTATGTTGCAGCGCCGTTTGAAGATAGGATTTGCCCGTGCCGGTCGCATTATAGATGAGCTGGAGGCTGCACGTGTGATAGGTCCTTCTCAAGGCAGCAAGCCCCGTGCCGTGCTCTTCGAATCCGTCAGCGAATTAGACAGCATAATGTAACACTTAACCGTTATCAAGATGTGTTAATTAATCCTAACCTATGGATATGCTTATTCTTAGAACACCCCTTCAAGGCGTAGAAATTGATGCGGTATTGATGTATTACCCCTAAATTCCCTAAAGAGGACTTAAAGGTAAATGCTTATTCATAAATTCAACTGGCATTGCAGTGGGAATATATAACATTATGTAAATATTGATAATTACATAATTCCCCTCTTGTAGAGAGGTGCTGCGCAGCAGCGGGGTGTTGATGATTTAAAATTTAATTGTAGAGCCGTTGCATGCAACGGCTCTACAGGATTTGTGAATAAAAACCTACCTGTTTATTATCAGTTTTTCTGCTTTTATCTTGTCGCCGCTGCGGATAATAACGCTGTATACGCCACTGGCTAAGTGCTTGGTATTGAATGCCTTGCTGAATGTGCCGGCTTCCGCATAGCCGTCGTAGATTTGCATGATGTCTCTGCCTAACATGTCGGAAAGGGTGATGCTCATGCTGCTGGCTTCTGTCATGTCCATGCTCAATGTGCAGTCGCCGCTAGCAGGGTTAGGATAAATGTTTGAGGCAAGGATTAGATTTGGATATAATTCTTCAATGCCTGTGTAGATGTCTATGTTGACAAAATCTTCTTCATCTAATAACAGCCGAAGTACAGCTGAACCATAACTTCCAAAAAATTCATATCGTCCGTCAGCCCTTTCTATGGGTTTTACTGTAAGAAAGTCGCTATACAGTGCTTTTTCTGGGTTTTCATAAACTTTCATTGTTTGAAAATCCTTGCTCACTATTGCGGCGGCATAATTGCACTCATTATATATTGAATAATTTGGTTCTCCCCATAAATTAAGATTATTTCCTGCAAAAGTATAATCGCCGTTGGAATTCATTATAAAATTATTTGAAAATGTAAACCTTTCATCGTGAAATTCATATTTGTGTTTTAACGTATTGCTGAATGTATCTATTACAGATATTCTTATATTCTTAATACTTGCGTCCTTACGTTGGTCGGGATTTAAGTCCTGCATAGCGTGCCAATAGACAACATTATTGTTATCATCATCAATTGATAAAATAGTAAAATATGATTTACCGGCATCATCTACAGGCAGTTGCTTTTCTTTTTCCTGACTTATTACATTGAAATTGCTGTCAACTATTACCACATGATATTCTTTGATCTCCTGAAGCTGCCAATATTCGTCACCAGGCTTAGGCGGGTAACGGTTACGTTTTGCAAGTTTTAACTCAAAAGTTCCGTCTTCCTTCTGATTGCTGACACCTCTGGAATAATAAAGTATTTCTACCAAGCTGTCTGTAAGCATGGTGTCGAGACCCACTATCGGTATTAATTTTATAAACTTACCAAGACTGTCATATAGCTTGGCAACAAGTTTATATTTGTATAGTGTATCGGTAGGATGCGGATTGTCAATATTCTTATCAGTGGCGTTAATTACTGCGAAATTGCTCGTATTGGCAAAAAAAAATGGCTTGAATACACCACCATCTGAAAAAAAAGGAACCATTTGTTCATACACCCCAGTGCCTCCATTTTCAGGGTGCCAGCTTACATCTGCAAAAGAATAAGCTATATTGCCATTTTTATCAAATTCAACAACGTAAGGACATGTTGAATATCTGCCAAATGATGGAGGACCCAATTGCGAATACTCCCAGCTCGTTACTATTCTAACGCTTCCATCATCCCGTTTGGTACATGATGTAAGCGCTTGTGAAATATAGAGACTCGATGTGTCGTTAACAAAAAATTTATTATAAAAATCTACAATTAAAGAATCTGGGCTGTCTTCGTCTGGAATTAAATTCAATATGAAAATGCCATCGCTAACCCTTTCGTATGCTATTTGCTTCTTACCAATGTATCCAATAAGCAAATATCCTCCCTGTTCATTGGGAAATAAAAAAGTTGGATCCATTCTGCTTGCTGTTTCATCTACGGAATAAAGGTATTCAACCGGTGTTGAAAGACTATTAGTAACTGATACAAAAAACAATGCCGCAGTAAATAATAAAAATTTTATAGTGTTTTTTAATTTTATAATGCTGTGTGATTTCATAATTTTTTTAATATGTTTAGTTAATAAAAAGCCCCATATAGCAGCAAAAAGTATTTTAGACTGCTATATGGGAATGAAATGAAAATTATTTAACTATTGTAAAATATTTTGTATACTCTATTCCATCAATGGTAAGTATAATAAAATATGTACCGTTAGTTAATTTTGAAATATCAATTTCTTTTGAAAGCGCGATATTGCCGTCTAAAGTATTCAACAATACCTGTCCAAGATTATCCGTAACTTTTATTGCCGTTATATCTTCAATTCCGCCATCAAATTCAATATTTAAAACCTTCGATGTCGGATTGGGATAAACACCAAACATACCGTCCTTTCCGGGCTTCCATGTTTTAACTGCCTGCTTTTCATTTGCTCGTAAAGGATAAACATTGTTCGAATATATGTCCTTATAGGGATAATAATCATTATCAAGGCACCAGAAACGATGTCTGTCTATATCGTCGCAAGTGAATTTACAATCGTATGCTAAGTTTGTTTCACCTCCAGAACATCCCCCTACTTCTCCTTCATACGGAGATCCCATTGAATTGCAATCTTGTTGAGTTGACTGGTTGTTTGAAGAAAGACTTGTGGTGTTTTTAATTTCTCCTGTAGCAGCATCGCGGCAGGTAGTTATCTCAAATATACAGCAGTCAAAATTGAAACAGGCATCTCGCCTTATAGTTGTGTAAACTTTATCTCCAATGTGGAAAGTCTGAATGCACATTCCCTCGCAAGCACCTTTAACATGATGAGTTTTTATCGGCTGATTTGAGCTTCCGCAATAAATACGCTCTTGCCCTGCATCAACAGCTATATTTTCAGCATCGACAAACGCTTGCATTGCTAAT
This sequence comes from Kapaibacterium sp. (SeqCode), assembly GCA_031550405.1. Classification (GTDB taxonomy): domain Bacteria; phylum Bacteroidota; class Ignavibacteria; order Kapaibacteriales; family UBA2268; genus JAVBOP01. The sequence continues at coordinate 225 of JAVBOP010000062.1, read as the reverse complement.
TTTTGGTACATATCTTCATAAAAAGCAAAGTATTTTTCTTGTATTTCAGCATCTGTTCCGGAAGTCAGCCAGCTATGCAGAGAGTTGCAAACCCGTGAAAAGGGCCAGGGGAGCCACGTTGTTTCATAATGGATGCCAATAATATTGTGCTGCGTTCTTTTCGGATCGCAAGTACAATTTCTATACTGGTATTCCACTGTAACCACGCAATTGCTGCTTCCGATT
>JAVBOP010000200.1:0-6986 GCA_031550405.1 Kapaibacterium sp. (SeqCode) | reverse complement strand
AATCGGACTTTTAATCTCGTATCCGGATTAGCACCACAATATCCGTCAAAAACATATAACCTCTTATTTGAAAGCTGGTTAGTGCTGATGTCTTTCAAATGTTGCCAGATTTCCTGCGTGACAGGCTTATTATCCGAGCCTTTTCTGGAGGGATTAGCCCACCAAACATTATGCTCGTTGGCAGCCTCCTTGACGATATACTTATCCTTGGGCGAGCGCCCTGTAAATATACCTGTATCTACAGCAATAGCCCCAAGAGAAGTCAGTATTCCCCGCTCAAATCCCGTTAATTCCGGATTTGTCTCATGTTCAAATAATACCTCATAGCTCGGATTGTGGAATACCTCCATAGTATCCGCTATGCCATACTTAGTCAAACTAATCTTTAATTTTTCCATGCTTACACCTGTTGTATATTTTTGTTAATTGCCATTTACTTTAACACATATTCAAGTTAATAAAAATATTTATATTGCTTTATATAATTGTACAATTTTTACAAAAAAAAATAAGAATGCTATTACATCATTTAAGCTAAAGAATTATTAAAAAATATTCATAAATTATATGGTATCATATAATTTCGACCAGCTCAACTAACATATAATATCCTGCACAGGCAATAGCATTGTTGAGCACTAAATGCAGATAGACGGGTTTTAGACACCAAAATAACGGAGATTACTGTTGCTGTTCAAGGGAAATGATGCACAAATATTTAAATTATTGCCATTGCATTAAACATATTCAAAAAAAGTACGATAATATAGAGGTTAATTAATGCAACCAATATATCAGAGGTGTTATGTCTATATTTAGCGACCCAGAAATGCAAGAGATATTTGAGGGCTTTTTGGTTGAAACCAATGAGTTGCTTGAAAGTATCTCCACCGATTTAGTTGAAATTGAAAATAATCCGCAAGATATTGAACTGATAAATAAGCTGTTTAGGAGTTTTCATACCATAAAAGGCACTGCCTCGTTTATGGGGTTTAGTGATATAGCGGGCATAACCCATCATGCTGAAGATATATTGAACAAACTTCGCCGTTCCGAACTTGAAGTATCCCAACCTATAATTGATGTTTTGCTTGAGGTGCAGGACTGGATTGTCATGCTGCTTTCCAGAGTGGAGAGTGAGGACAGTTCGCCGGTGGATTTCTCGCAGACTATTGCCAAGATAGATGTGCTGAAAACAGGTGCTGCATTGGATAATACTGCCAAGCCTGATGCCATTGCCGCTGAAAATGAAACTGTACAGTCTGACGCAGCAGTGCAGGGTAGGGCAGTGGATGAGGTATTTGCCCGTCCTGAATTAATTGAGGGTGCTGATAGCTGGACAGATGAGGAGCTGAAGCTTATAGATGCCGCTTTTCTTGATGTCAATGCTGATTTTTGGCAGGATCAGGGTACTGGCGATGCACCGGATGCGAGCACTGAAGAGAATGGTGTTGATACCTCAAGAGAGCATACAGATACTGTTGGCGCGCCTGAAGCAGCGGATAACGCTGATATTGGATACGTTGATAGCCTGCCGAGTGAAGCTATAGAGCCAAATGTAGCTGTGCCGCAGTATGTACCGGCGCAGGCAACGGAGAGCCATATAACTGAGCCTGAAAAGCAACCTGCTCCTGCCAGTATGCCGCCGCAGCCTGCGGCAAATACTCCTGCTGCTGTTCCTAAAATGCCGGGCAAATCCGCTACGGATACTACAATCCGTGTGGATGTCGGAAGGGTAGAGGCTATACTTGATCTGTCAGGCGAATTGGTGCTTAACAGGAACAGACTTACCCAAATATCCGAATATCTTGCCTCCGATATAACCTTTGAGATATTCAAAGCCTCTGTCAGGGACCTTGTGGAAACTGCTGCCAGCATAGATTCTATTACCTCGGAAATACAGGGCGCTGCCATGAAGATGCGTATGGTGCCTGTTGGCAAGCTATATCAGAAGGCTCCACGTATAGTGCGGGATTTAAGCAAGGAATTCAACAAAAAAATCAACCTTGTCGTTAAGGGTGAGGAAACAGAGATAGACAGAGGTATTATTGAGGAGTTAAACGACCCGCTGACCCACATGATACGCAACTCATGCGACCATGGTATTGAAACTCCGGCAGAGCGTATTGCCAAAGGCAAACCCGAAACTGGCACATTGATACTTGATGCCGAGCAGGAAGGCAACAATATTGTGCTTAAGATAAGCGATGACGGCAAAGGCATGGATGCGGAATTTTTGAAGCAGCGTGCTATCGAAAAAGGGGTTATAACTGCCGAGCAGGCAGTCAATATGACCAATCGAGACGCATACCAGCTTATATTTGCCCCCGGTTTTAGTACCGCTGCAAAGGTTACCTCGGTGTCCGGCAGAGGAGTGGGTATGGATGTTGTTCGCACTAATATCACTGAATTAAAGGGCTTTATAGAAATCATAACCGAAATTAACAAAGGTACAACTTTCCTTATCAAGCTACCGCTGACCCTTGCTATCATACAGGGGCTGGTAGTCGTTTCGGGCGGCGAGAAATTTGCCATACCGCTTAATTCGGTGCTAAATGTCGTATCCGTTGATGTTAACAGCATACATACCTTGAATCAGGTGGAGGTTATACGTATCCGCGAAGATGTTATTCCGCTGCTCAGGCTGGATCATGCCTTTGATGTGCCGCACAAGCAGGAGAATCTGCAAAATAGCTATGTGGTGATAGTTGGTGTTGGCACGCAAAGCATAGGCATTGTGGTAGATGCGTTGCTTGGGCAGCAGGAGGTTGTGATTAAATCGCTGGGCGAATACCTTGGTGCAATCAAAGCCATATCTGGTTCAACCATTATGGGCGACGGCAGTGTTATTATGATAGTAGACGTTGCGGAGCTTGTCCAAATGGTGTACGAGACCCACCGCATCAACAAGATGGATATGAAGCGCCACCTCGCCGCCGACCACACCTTACTGGACAACGTTGGATAATGCTGTAAAGTATGGAAATGCCTTTCCTGCCATGATATTACATAATTGAGCACGTAAGGCATTTTTTTTTCGAGGTAGTAAAGCTATCTAAATTTTTCCTTGAATAATTTATCCATATTAATATGGCATCGTACCTGAATTTATAGGATTTCAAAACAAAGTCATAATTATTGTAGAGAGCGAAATAGAATTTAAAAAAAATAAGAAAACATTGCAAAATTCTTACAATCGCCTGATAATATTGAAGTTATATTGTTACCTTGTTATACTCCATAATAGATCCATCTGAAAAAATCTGGTAAAGATTCAACACGTAACTTATGATTATATTGTTAAGGTTTGTATGTAGATAATTTGCTCAAGGAAATTACACAAAAGACCCACGCATGTGGGTTTTTTATTTTAATTGCAGCCCATGTTTTCCAAATTATTTGCTATATTTGTGGGAAATGAGGATGAGGTGTATATAATATGGTTGGTATTGGTTATGATATTCATCGGTTGAAGCAAGGCGAAACCCTGATTCTGGGCGGAGTGAGCGTGCCTTCGCCTGCCGGCACTGTGGCGCATAGCGATGGTGATGTTCTGGCTCATGCAATTATTGATGCACTGCTTGGAGCTGCTTCGCTTGGCGATATTGGCGATCATTTTCCCGATACCGACGAAAAATATAAAAATGCCAATAGCATAGAATTATTAATTTTTATTCATAATTTTATTAAAAACCAGCGCTATAAAATCGTGAATATTGACACAACTATTGTTTTGGAAAAACCTAAATTGGCACATTATAAGTCAGAAATTCGAGCTAATTTAGCAAAAGCATTGGAGCTTGATATGTGCCAAGTATCTGTAAAAGCTACAACTAACGAAAGGCTTGGCAACATAGGAAATAACGAGGGAATTGCTGCATTGGCAGTATGTCAACTGGATTATTTGAATAAATAAACGTTTATAAAATATCTTTAATGCCTAAATTATATACCAAAAGTTTTGTAATCATTTGCATTGCCAATTTGTTGCTCACAATAGCCTTTTACGCCTTGCTCCCTACAATTCCATTCTACCTAACTGACGTATTGAAAGGAGATAACGCCAATATTGGCATGATACTGTCGGTATACACCTTGTCAGCATTGGCAATCAGGCCTTTCGTGGGCTATTTGCTCGATAGCTATGGGCGAAAAGCGATATTCATCGCGGCGTTTTTAATTTTTGCTTTGCTGAGCGGAAGCTACGCATGGGCAGGCACAATATTGGCAATATTCATTTTGCGGTTCCTGCACGGCGGCGCATGGGGAACCGTTTCCAGCGCAGGGCAAACAATAGCGGTCGATTTGATTCCAGCACAGCGGCGGGGCGAAGGCATTGGCATCTACGGAATATCCTCCACTATCTCAATGGCATTAGGACCTTTGCTCGGCATAACCATATTAAAAATAACGACATTCGGTTATTTGTTCCTATTCAGTTTTCTTATCGTAATGCTCGGATTTTTTCTGATTTGGTTTATAAATTATCCAGAATATAAGCCGCAAAAATTGGAATTAAAATTAAAAAATTTTATAGAAAAAAAAGCGATACCGATAGGATTAATTGCCATGATATTCACATTATCCTATGGTGGCATCGTTGGATTCATAGCATTATTTATTCGTGAAATCGGAAACTCGTTAGATTCTCGTATCTTCTTTTTATTATTCGCAGTTGGCATTGCATTGTCGCGTATTTTTTCAGGCAGGATAGTCGATAGATCCGGTCCTGAAAAAATAGTTATTATCGGATTTTCGACTTTAATTTTTAGCTTTATAATCTTAGGTTTAGTCAAAATACCACTTATCTTTTATATAAATTCGAGTTTAATTGGAATTGGCTGCGGAATACTTATACCGACTTTCCAAACCATAGTAAACAATGCAGTTACAAAGGAACGGCGTGGAGTTGCCAATACCACATTTTTCACTTTCTTCGATTTGGGCATAGGCATTGGTTCGCTTATAACCGGTATAATATCAAAGCACTTAAACTCTCTCGGATACACATATTTATTATATTCATTAACAAATCTATCCGCTCTGTTATTATTCCTGCTTTGGGCAAAGCGAAATAATTAGCGCTGCTATATCGTTCGCCTGAGATGTTATACCCACGCTGGGTACGGTACATTTTTTATTTAAATAGAATTTTAACTTTTAGTAGAGTATATTGTCTAAATTAGCTTTGCTACATAAACTGTCTGATTATGCTGAAAAAAATTCGAGTGGCAATATCTATCCTGATGTTCGCCTTAATCACCTTCTATTTCATCGACTTCGCACATTTATTGGATTACGGTATGATTGGCTGGATAGCCAAATCGCAGCTTATCCCTGCCATTTTTGCTGGAAACCTCGCTGCGGTCGGCATTATCATCATCGCCACCCTGCTCTTTGGGCGCATATACTGCTCGTCGATATGCCCGCTGGGCGTATTCCAGGACCTTGCCGCATGGGTATCAAAACGTGCTGCCAAGAAGAAAAAATACACTTACAGCAAAGGTAAAAATGTAATGCGATACGCAGTTCTTGCAATCGTAATCGCTATTGTTATCATAGACTTAAATGAATTTATGCCATTTGTCGGACTTGTAGAACCATATAGCGCTTATGGCAGAATTGCCGCAACCATATTCCGTCCGGTATATATGGCAGGCAATAATTTATTAGAAACGATATTTGCACATTTTGATAACTATACGTTTTATAAGGTAGATATATTCGTAAGCAGCATTGCCGCACTTGCAACGGCTATTGCAACATTTTTGCTTACAGGCTTTCTTGCGTGGAAATATGGCCGCACATACTGTAACACTGTTTGTCCGGCAGGCAGTATATTGGGGTTTATGAATAAATTTTCATTATTCAAGATAAGGATAGACGGCAATACCTGCAATTCCTGCGGCTTGTGCTCTGCGAACTGCAAAGCCTCGTGCATTGATACATCCGGGGATACGGCATCCATCGACTATAGCCGGTGCGTGGCTTGTTTCAATTGCCTTGATGCCTGCAAAAGGGAGGCTGTGAAATTCACGCCTGCGAAACAAAAATATATGCCTGACAAGGTTGATAATACTCCTGCCATTAGCGCTGATAAGCGAGTATTTCTACTGACATCGGCGGCAGCAGCGACGGCAATACCCATAGCCTTTGCACAGCATAAAACAGGCGCTGATAAGAAATATTACCGCACCACGCCTATTGCGCCGCCGGGAGCCAGAGGAATAGCGGGATTGGCAAACCATTGCACATCATGCCATTTGTGCGTTGCCAAATGCCCATCGGATGTATTGAAGCCGGCATTTATGGAGTATGGCATTGGCGGAGTAATGCAGCCAACCATGTATTTCGAAAAGGGTTATTGCAATTATAATTGCACGATTTGCAGCGATGTTTGCCCGAATGGGGCGCTGAAGCCGTTGACTCTGGAGCAGAAGCATTTGACGCAGGTCGGGCATGTGGTGTTCAACAGGGATATATGCGTTGTGCATACTGAGGGCTACAATTGCGGCGCATGTGCAGAGCATTGCCCAACGCAGGCGGTAACGATGGTGCCGTACAGGGATGGCATAACAATTCCGCACGTAAATACTGATATATGTATAGGTTGCGGCGGTTGCGAATACATTTGCCCTGTCCGCCCGCACACTGCTATATATGTTCAGGGCAATCAAGTGCACAGGCAGGCAAAGCCGTTCGAGGAAACCGAAAAGCACGACACAGAAATAGATGATTTCGGTTTTTAGCAGCTGGCGGGAATTGACTGATATTATAACCTTGCTAATGCGAAGATTCAACACATTGTTTTAAAAATCACATTAGCGGTATAAGTTATAATTGGCTTGTTTGTTATAAAAAAATATCGTAATTTTAAAACTCTTATTGATATATTTATGAATATTTTTTAATAATCTATGAGGATTTAACTTATGAAAAACTTACTTTTAACCATCTCATTATTGCTGGCTCTTAATAACTTACTT
>JAVBOP010000149.1:0-5643 GCA_031550405.1 Kapaibacterium sp. (SeqCode) | reverse complement strand
GACCATTTTTTGTCAAATTATTACTACAATGTTATAGGCAAGTCAAAAGTTGATGATGAAGCATAGCTTTATTATTAATAAATGTATAAAAAATAATATAATCAAAATATACCTATCAACTATTGTGAGGCATGACCGAATTTTAAGAGGCATCTGTATGAAAATATTGTTATTTATCCGTTGGTAAGCTATTTTACAGAGTTATTGAAAATATAAAAAAAATATGTATATTGTTCATAAAGTAATTCTTTTAGTACTTTTTTGCTTGAACAATTGCGAAACAAGAGTTAGAAACTAAGGAACAATGGATAATTTAAGCAAACAAGAACGCTCAGTAATGATGTCAAAAATCAGGTCAAATAATACGAAGCCTGAAATTTTATTACGAAAAGCACTTTTTGTAAAAGGGTTCCGCTATAGAATTAACGATAAAAGATTACAAGGAAAACCTGATATTGTTCTTCCAAAATACAGAACTGTGATATTTGTGCATGGCTGTTTTTGGCACAATCACAAAAATTGCAAAAGAGCGCATTTACCGAAATCCAATATTGAGTATTGGAAAAATAAGCTTAAAACTAATGAAGAAAGAGATGCTAAAAATCAAGAAATTTTAAAAAAATCAGGATGGAACATCATTGTTGTATGGGAATGCGAAATTAAAACACAAGAAAAAATAGAACAAGTAATAACAAATTTAATTGAAAAATTAAGAATTGGTTAGCTTCCAAAAAAATTGTACTTTTGTAGATTAAGAGATTATTGATAATGAGTAAAAATACTAAATATAAACCTAAAATAATATCCTTGTTTTCAGGGTGTGGAGGGCTTGACCTTGGTTTTCATAATCAAGGTTATGAAACTGTTTGGGCTAATGATTTTGCTCATTGGGCTTGCGAAACTTTCAAGAAAAATTTCGGCAACATAATTGTTGAAAAAGATATTGAGCAAATAGATCCTTATAAAGATAAAACAATCCCTGACTGCGATTTGATTTTGGGCGGTTTCCCTTGTCAAGATTTTTCAATGATTTGGAAGCAGCCGGGATTAAAGGGAGAAAGAGGAAATCTTTACAAAAGTTTTTTACGCTTTGTGGATGCAAAAAAACCCAAGGCATTTGTAGCAGAAAATGTCAAAGGGTTGTTAACAGCAAATGAAAAAAAGGCAATTCAGCAAATAATAGAAGATTTTGACAAGATAGAACCTAGTTATGTAGTAATGCCAAAATTGTATAAATTTGCTGAATATGGGGTTCCACAATTTCGCGAAAGGGTTTTGATAGTCGGAATTAGAGTAGACACTGGATTTCACTTTGAACATCCGAAACCAACGTATGGAGTAGATAGGGAAAAACCATATTTTACTGCAGGCGAAGCATTAAAAGAAGTCGAGAAAGTACGTTTAAATAATGAGTTATTAAAGATTTCAGACAAAACTCGTGAAATGTTGAATTTAATTCCTGAAGGTGGTAATTTTACGGATATTCCCAAAGACAATCCTTATTATGTAAAAGGACTAATTAGCCATGTTTATCGAAGATTGAAACTTGATGAACCTGCAAAAACCATTATTGCTGCAGGGGGAGGTGGAACTTGGGGGTATCATTATCCTGAACCTCGTGCATTAACTAATAGAGAAAGAGCAAGGCTTCAATCGTTTCCTGATGATTTCGTTTTTGAAGGTTCTACAACAGAAGTAAGGCGGCAAATTGGCAATGCTGTACCGCCAAAAGGAGTTGAGGAATTGGCAAAAACGCTTTTACCGCTTTTCAGAAATGAATATAAAACGAATGATCTGATGCAGATGAGGGAACGATTAGTAAGTATGCCTTTTGCTGAACGATTATCAATGATAACCGCTTAAATTTTTCTTTGCCTATGGAGCTGCTTTTATCAAATTATCCGCCTGCGAAATTTTCAAATAGAACCACGCAAAAAGTTTGGCTTGAAAATTTATCAAGAGCCGAGCAAGTCCGAATAGCTACGGGATTTGTTTCTTCTGATTCTTTAATTGAGTTAAAAAAGATCGTTGAAAACAATGAAAGACCGCATATAGAAATACTTATTGGAATGCACTATTTTGACGGGTTTACAAAACAACAATATTATTCGGCGTTGGCTTTAAATGAAACTCTGCAAGTTCAGAATAGAGGCGCAGTTTATTTATCCAATTCTATGCGTTTTCACGGAAAATTGTATTCTTTCAACAAACAAAATAATTGTTTTGGTGCGATTGTCGGGTCTTCTAACTTAAGCAGCCTTTTAAATTCTACGTACAAACTTTATGAAGCGGATTGCTATTTTGATGGAGAAAATGCAAAAACAATAGACAAATCCATTCAAAACTTATTTGACAAACTTGGTAAAATAATTACTGATTTTCATATAGATAATTTTGTCAATAACAACGATTTATTAGAAAATCATTACGGAGTAAATAAAGTTTCATCTGAGGAATTGACAAGAATTGTGGCAACAAGAACCGATGTTGTTTTTGATATTCCAATGAAAACAGAAGCCAAAAGCAATTTGAACTGCTTTTTTGGAAAAGGAAGAAAGACGCAACGGAATTTTATAACTCCACGCCCTTGGTATGAAGTTGAAATTATTGTGCCTATTACTGTTACAAGACAACCGAATTATCCTGTAAACAAAACCTTTGATGTAGTTACAAATGACGGTTGGCGTTTTGCTTGTGAGACAAATGGTCAAAACAGTAAAAATTTACGTTCTCAAAAAGATTTAACAATTTTGGGAAAATGGATAAAAGGCAAATTAGAACAAAGCGGAGCATTAACAATGGGAACTCCAGTAACTGAAGATGTTTTGTCGCAATACGGTAGAAAGGCAATGAAATTATCTGCTACTACTGATGCCAATTTATGGTTAATCGAATTTTAGTTAATAAATAATGAACAACTTATCAGAATATCTAAATAAAATTGATAATAAGAATCTTGCAGAGACAATTACGGACACTTCAAATTCCGTGTTTGCAAATATTCAGCAAAATTTTGATTACACAAGCCATATTAGCGGACTTCTACTGGGCAACGTTCAAAGCGGAAAAACTGCTCAAACATTAGGAGTTATTGCAAAATTAGCCGATGAAGAGTTCCCAATATTTCTTTTTCTCACAACTGATAATGTTTACCTACAAAAGCAAACCTTTGAACGAGCAGATAAAAGCTTAACAACCTTTTTTGTATTCAGCGAGTATGATGACGTCAAGTTCTTATCGTCAAAAATGCGAAAGCCAATTATTGTAGTTTTGAAAAAAAATACAAATGTACTTAAACGGTGGCGCAATATCCTTTCTTCTTCGGGTTATTGTTCTGCCAAACCAATTGTTATTGTTGATGATGAGGCTGATGCGGCAAGTTTAAATACTTTAGTAAACAAAGGCAATGTAAGTACAATAAACAAACACCTTGCCTCAATTAAAGACTTGGCAAGCGGCAGCATATATTTGCAAGTAACGGCAACCCCGCAATCAATTTTATTGCAATCGGAATTCTCTGGTTGGAAACCTTCCTTTGTAAATTATTTCAAACCTGGTAATGGCTATTTGGGTGGTGATTTTGTGTATTCTGATCCAACTTCGTATTGTATTCGTTTTACAGGCGAAACTGAATTAAATGCAGTTAAAGACGATAGCGAATTTATTCCGCAAGGTTTGAGGGACAGTTTAATGTCTTTTCTTGTGGTTTGTGCTGATTTTCAAGAAAAACAAAAAGATACTTGCAATTTTTTAATACACCCTAGTGTAAGAATAAAAGATCACGAAATTTTTGCAAGTAAAATTAGTGAATATTTAAATTTTTTACTTGAAGAATCTGAAACGGAAAGTATAACATTTGAAAAAAATTTACATGCAGCATGGTTGGATTTGCAAAAAACAAAACCTGAAATAACTAATTTTGAAGACATTCAATCTACAGTATTGCAGCTTTTATTCGATTTAAAAATAAATACTGTTGTACTAAACTCGGCTTCTCCTATAGAAATTGATTATAATAGCGGTTTCAATATAGTTATTGGCGGAAACAGCTTAGGGCGTGGAATTACACTGCCAAAATTGCAAACAATTTATTACTGTCGCAAATCAAAAACTCCGCAAGCAGATACTTTCTGGCAACACTCGCGGATGTTTGGTTACGACCGTGATCAAGGTCTAATGAGAATTTATATTCCACCGATATTGCACCGCTTATTTACCGAGTTAAACAATTCTAACTGCATATTAATAAAACAAATAGAAGAATTCGGATTATCAGGGGTTCAGCTGATTTACCCTAAAAACATACAACCAACCCGCAAGAATGTTATTGATAACGAGCTCCTAAATTTTGTTGCAGGAGGAGTAAATTTTTTTCCGAATAATCCTATTGAACATTACACAAAAGAAATTGACGATTTGCTCATTCAATACACCATAGAACATGAAATGGAAACAACGACTTTTGATGCAATTCAAAAACTGTTAAGATATGTCGGCAGTATGGAAGTTGTTGATTGGGATACAGAAAAGTTTATAAACTGCGTACAATCGTTAAGCGTAAAACGACCAAGTACACAATGTTGCCTAATAATTCGTAGAGATAGAGATATTTCAAAAGGCACAGGCACTCTATTATCTCCAACCGACCGTAAAATTGGCGACAAATTAAATAAATCATTAGTATTGATGTTGTACCGTGTTAATGGGCAAGTTTCCAAAGGTTGGAATGGTAAACCATTTTGGATACCTAACATTAAATTTCCTGATGATGCTTGTTTCTATGATGTAAAAGGATAAAAAGGGACTTGGATAATGGTTTCTGCTGAATGTTGAGCAGCTTTGTTTGCTGTATCAGAACAAAAAATCTTATTGTGTTTTATCATAATCCAAATTTTAGAGATTGTTGGAAAATAAAATGATGCACTTATCCCCAGAATAAATGAGCTTACAAGTAAAATATCCCTTACGAACAAGGAAAACCCCGAACGTCGTCGTCTCCCCCCCCACGGTTGTTAAGTTCTACCTAATAGTATATATATAATTTCTTTGATATTTTTATTTGCCAAATATTCAGTGGTATTGTTACTTTATTGTTTCTTATGTGATTTTTAACTCATAATCAAAATCATTTAAGGTTTTATCTAAAAATAAATCTAATGTAATCTCTAGCATTTTCAATGACTTAGTGTATCTTTTAGTTTTTCTATTGAACCTTGCTAAATTGTCTCTGAACGAAGAATTTGAACTTTCAATCAGATGCGTTTCTGCCTTCGTCATCGTATGAGCCTCAGGAACATCCTGAAAAATCACGTCATAACAGCTATTGGCATCCGTAAAAATATGCCGAATTTTACCAGCAATTGATTTCGCTTTTTCATAAATATTTTTTGCACTTTTTTTGCCATTTTTTAAGCCTTCATCACCAATTTCAAACGCAATAACACAACCTCGTCCTCGAGAATAAGCAGTCCATATTGCAACTATATTTAGTTTTTTTTTACGTAAGTATAGATTTCGTCAAATTCAATTATATCTGTTGTTTTATTGCTACTTACAGATTCTTTGTTATCGCTATCTTGCCATTTTTTATAAAATTCTTTGATCCAACGGAAAATGGATGTAGGGCTAACTTTGAGAAATTTT
>JAVBOP010000153.1:0-19698 GCA_031550405.1 Kapaibacterium sp. (SeqCode) | reverse complement strand
ATTCCTTATGTTGTGGTTGGCGGCATGTCGTTTTATAAGCGCAAGGAGGTCAAGGACGTGCTGGCATATTTGAAGATATTGATTAATCCGCACGACTCTACTTCGATTTTGCGCGTCATTAATGAGCCGCCGCGCGGTATTGGCGAGGCATCGGTGAACGCCCTGATAAGTTATGCAACATCACGTAACATGCCTTTATATCATGTCTTACACGATTTTGAAAACACATTGGATAAGCCCAAAGGCAGGAGCAAGGCGGCGATAGAAAAATTTTCGAGTATTATGAAAAAATATTCAGAATTGGCTCAAAATTCATCAGATACAGACTATCTATTTGATTATATTGAAGATACGGGAATGCTGGAATATTACAGGGAAATTGATAGCGAGGAATCGCGCGACAGATTGGCAAATATCGAGCAGCTTTTAAACGATATAACGGCTTACATAAACGAGGCGCCAGACAGGAATTTACAGTCATATATTGAGCAGGCATCGCTGGTATCTGACTTGGATACTAAGGATTTTTCAGGCGAAAAACTGACGCTGATGACCGTGCATTCGGCGAAAGGACTGGAGTTTAACCATGTTTTCATTTCTGGAATGGAGGAAAATCTGTTTCCGCTCCATCGCGAATTCAGCGACTATGACATAGAGGAGGAGCGGCGCTTGTTCTACGTCGGCATTACAAGGGCTAAAAAGACGCTTGCTTTGGCTTATGCGGCGAAAAGATTGAAATTTGGCAAGATATTTCATAATAAACATTCGAACTTTTTGACGGAAATTGAGCCGGAGGTTATTTGCGATGTCTATAATAATTCATTTCTTGCTACTAAGAAAAAATTTAGTTTTGACAGCAGTGTAAGTATCGCAATGCAGCCGAAGAAAAATTTTCCTGTTTTTGATGATTTAATGCACACTGACAATTATTCGCAACTGCCTGAAAACGATATTACTTACATAACATACCGCATAGGTGATACTGTTAAGCACAGTACTTTTGGAATAGGTAAAATTTTGAATATTTCGGGAATAAATGAAAGCAAAAAAATCACAGTACATTTCAATTCTGTTGGTCGAAAGCAGCTCCTTCTACAGTTCGCCAAATTGGAAATAGTGAAATAACGGTTTATGAATTTTTATTCATAAATATATTTTTCAATGCAATCTTGTTATCATATACAATCTGTAGAGACCTTTTATTTAATTAGCAAGCTTCTTATTATAAAGTTATTTTTGTTGTGAAAAAAAATAAATTAATAGTTATTTGCGGAGCGACTGCATCTGGAAAAACAGCTGCGGGTATGATGCTTGCAGATTACTTGGATATTGAGATAATATCTGCCGATTCGCGCCAAATATATAAGCTGCTGAATATCGGAACGGCAAAGCCAACGCATAATGAATTAAAAAAAATTCATCATCACTTCATTGACTGTGTCGAAATTGATGCTAACTATAGTGCGGGTGAATTCGGAAATCAGGCGTATCAAACGTATCTGGATATTATCAAAAGGGGCAAAATTCCTGTTGTCATCGGCGGTTCCGGTCTTTATATAAAGGCTCTTTGCGAAGGATTGTTTGAAAGCGGCATCGTTATAAGTCAAGAAATTAAAGATACTTTGCAAAATGAGCTAAGTCAAAAAGGCATTGAATGGCTTTATGAACAGTTGCGCCAGAGCGATATGCCGTCGTATTTGCTTTATAAAGACAGGAATCCGCGTCGTATTTTGCGGGCATTGGAATATTATCGTGCCACTGGCATGGCGCTTTCCAAAGCGCATAACCTATATAAAAATAATAGAGATATCGAGCCTTTATATTTTGCGATAGATTATCCAAGGGACGAGCTTTATGGCAGAATCAACGGGCGTGTGCATCAGATGTGGGATATGGGGCTCGCCAATGAGACGCAATCGGTATTAAATATGGGATATTCTCCATCTTTAAATGCTTTAAATACTGTTGGTTACAAGGAAACGATTCAATATTTGCAAGGAGCTATTACCACAGAAAAAGCTATTGAGGAAATCCAAAAAAACACACGACACTATGCCAAACGTCAGCTCACATGGTTTCGCAAAATACCCTATCTTCACATAATCCCAAGCAAAACAAGGCAGATAGTCGAAACAATAACTTCATCCATTTATTAAAAAATATCAGAAAAATATGATAGATAAGAAAATGTTAATATGAAATAAAAAACACGATTTTATTGATTATTGCTTTTGCATTTGTATGCTCAGCAGCAAAAGCAGGAGAGCACCACAATGATGATAAAACCGCTTTACGCAATCTCTTGATTCAGAAAGCAGCATGGCCTGATTGCATTCATGGCAATCAATTAAAATTAGATAATAATTATATGGCAATACTCAATGGATTAACATGAAATGAGGAAAATCCGAAGAAAATAGCACGGATACATTGGCAGAATAGACAGTTTGCCTGCTATTTTGGATTTAACTGCCCATGCAAGTTTGGATACATTAGATTGTGATGTCAATAGGATCACAAATTTTGATGTGACAAACAATACGACATTGGGATATTTAGATTGCGATGACTGTTATTTTACAGATTTGACTTTGTGAAAAAATTCTGCATTGTCTAAAATTATTGCTTTAAATTCAATTTTAAATGCAGCAATTTCTTATAAGCACAAATTCCATTTTGAGGATTATTTAATCGTATCCTCTATAAATTTAATGATATTAGGTGCTAAAAGTACCAGATTTAATGTAACGCAGGAGTTATCAATAAAGTGAATATTCTGCGGATTTTATGAATTTTTATTCACAAATATTGTCTGTAATAAATTTGTACTTTTTATGGAAAAGCATAAATATTATGCAGTGCAGTTATAAAATTTTTGTTATTTTTGTTAAAATGTTCATTCACTAATGAGTTATAAAAATATTTGAAATCTAAAAATCCATTTTCTAAAAATAATGAGCCTAAGGATAAAGGCAAGCACCGCACAAATTATGATATTCGC
Organism: Kapaibacterium sp. (SeqCode); assembly: GCA_031550405.1. Taxonomy (GTDB): domain Bacteria; phylum Bacteroidota; class Ignavibacteria; order Kapaibacteriales; family UBA2268; genus JAVBOP01. The sequence goes on along the minus strand of JAVBOP010000153.1, from coordinate 16,697 downwards.
GTTCCAGAAGTACGGTTGATAGACGTTGATAATTCGATTTTGGGCATTAAAAGCAGAACGGAAGCTTTGAAAATTGCGGAATCCAAAAATTTGGATCTTGTGGAAATTGCTCCGAAAGCAATTCCTCCAGTTTGCAAAATTGTTGATTACGGAAAATTTCTGTATGAATTGCAAAAAAAGGAGAAAAGTCAGAAAAAAACTCAAACTCAGCAAATGTTGAAAGAAATACGCTTTAAATCGCGTACTGCTTCTCACGATTTCAATTTCAAGGTAAAGCATGCGCGCTCTTTTATAGAAGAGGGCAATAAGGTGAAAGCGTCTGTGCTTTTCAGAGGCCGTGAGATGGCGCATACCGAAATTGGGCGTGAGCTTTTGGAAAAATTTATTGAAGCTATGAGCGATATCGCAAAAGTCGATCAACCACTTAACGCAGAAGGACGCAATATCGCTGTTATATTATCGCCTTTGAAAACTAAAAAAACGGTATCCAAAGCAGCGAAACCTTCTGAACAAAAAGAATTTACTATCGAAGAAATCATAAAAAAATAAGAAGACAAAAAAAAATAGATGTTATATAATAATTTTTTCTTATATTTGTAATCTTATCTTTTTTGGTTAATAATAAATTTAGGTAATCAAATGCCAAAAATGAAATCAAACGGTTCTGCCCGTAAAAGATTTAAAGTTACAGGTAGCGGAGAGTTTAAGCGCAAAAAAGCGTACGCAAGCCATATTTTAACTAAAAAGTCACAAAAAAGGAAGAGAAACTTAAGGAAATCAACCTTAGTTCATCCTTATGATGTGAGTGCTGTAAAAAAAATGTTGGCGATGGGATAATAGCCTCATAGTTGTTTTGGGCTATTATTTATTTATTTTTCACTGAGGCAAATGGGAAGGCGAAGCTCCCCTAATGCCCTTTTATTCGGAGGTTTTATGCCAAGAAGTGCACCTAAAGTAGCATCGCGAGCCAAACGTAAAAAAATTCTGAAACTTGCCAAAGGTTATTGGGGAAGTCGAAAGAATGTTTGGACAATTGCAAAAAATCATGTTGAAAAAGGTCTTCTGCATGCTTATGTCGGCAGAAAATTGAAAAAGCGTGAATTTAGAAGTCTTTGGATTACTCGTATTAATGCGGCAGCCCGCTTGAATGATACAACATATTCCAAACTCATTCATTCGCTAAAAATCAACAATATTAATATAAACCGCAAGGTTTTGGCTGATTTTGCAATGAATAGACCTGATATATTTGCAGCAATAGTAAAACAAACTCAAAAATAAGCAAGCTACTGCTACATTCATCTAAAATTATTAGCTTACTGTCAATTTGATGGTAAGTTTTTTTATATATATAACATTTTAACAATATTTTAAATTTTAACATTAATGAGAAAAAAAGAACATAAGGGTAAGTTATATATTGTGTCTACGCATATCGGAAATCGAGAAGATATTACGCTGCGAGCTATTGAAGTGCTGAAATTATGCGACTTGGTTATTTGCGAAGAGCTTAAGGAAGGTGCACGGATTCTAAGAGAGCAAAATATACATAATAAGCTTGAAACGATGAACGAACAAAACGAGGGCGAGAAAATTTTTAAGCTCATCGAAATGATACAAAACGGCAAAAAGCTCGCATTAATTTCCGATTGCGGGACTCCTGTTTTTGCGGATCCCGGATATCAATTGGTAAGGAATGCTATTGCACAGAATATTGAAATCATTGTTGTGCCGGGTGTTTCCAGCATTATGGCGGCAATTGTTCGCAGCGGAATGCCGACAAATCAATTTCTATATGCAGGCTTTCTTTCCAGAAAAACGGAGGAAAGGGAGCTGGAATTGCTTGCTCTTTCAAAGGAAACTCGAACCGTGGTGTTATACGACACGCCATACCGTTTGCTCCCCGTTTTGGAGGAGGCGAGCAAGTCTATGCCGCATCGGAAGGCATATATCGGGATGAATTTGACGCTGCCTTACGAAACGCATCATTATGGTTCTTTTGTGGAATTGTATGAAAAATTCAAAGAACAGCGCATCAAGGCAGAATTTGTGATTTGTTTTGCCGGTGCAACTCAGCCCGAAGCTCTGCGCAAGCCAGAGAGCGATAACCGCAGATTTGACAGAAACAGAGATGACGGCGATAACCGACGCAGATTTGACAGAAGCAGAGATGACGGTGATAACCGCAGATTTGGCAGAAATAGAGATGACGGTGATAACCGCAGATTTGACAGAAACAAGCCCGAAGGCGATAACCGACGCAGATTTGACAGAAATAAACCCGACGGTGATAACCGCAGATTTGGCAGAAACAATCCTGACGGCGATAACCGGCGCAGATTTGACAGGAACAAGCCCGACGGCGATAACCGACGTAGATTTGACAGAAACAAGCCCGACGGCGATAACCGACGCAGATTTGACAGAAGCAACACAAGAACTACTTTCAATAAAAGAAGTGATAACCGAGCTAAAGATTATTAAAAAATATTCATAAATCTATACTGAGATATATTCTATATATTCCATTCCATTCCATGAATATACATATAATAAACATAGGTGATGAGCTGCTCATTGGGCAGGTCGTAAATACAAATGCCGCATGGATGGCTGCGGCGTTGAATGCCAATGGTATGCTGCTGACCAATATTGCCACTGTTGGCGATACCGTACAAGCAATTACCAGTGCATTGAATATTGCCTTAAAATCTGCTGATGTTGTGCTTATGACCGGCGGGCTGGGTCCGACAAAAGATGATATAACCAAAACCACACTGGCTCGCTTCTTTGATTCACCACTGATTATGGATAGCGAGGCTCTGGAAAATGTACGGAAAATATTTGAGCAGCGCGGACTGCCATTAACAGCGACGAATCGTACGCAGGCGGAGGTGCCGGCTTGCTGCGAGGTCATAATAAATAAGCATGGAACGGCTCCGTGCATGTGGTTCGAGCATCAGGGCAAAGTGGTTGTTGCCATGCCGGGCGTGCCTTATGAGATGCAGCAGCTTATGACAGGTGATATTATTCCCCGCCTCAAAAGCCATTTTCAGAGTGAACATTTTTTGCACAAAACCGTGCTTACTTATGGCATAGGTGAGTCGTTCTTGTCCGATAAATTGGCTGGTTTCGAGGCGCAATTGCCGGCACATATCAAACTGGCATACCTGCCCAATATGGGTATCATACGGCTTCGCCTTAGCGCTAACGGCAATAATATCAATCAGTTAGAAATAGATATAAAGAGCCATTTGGAGTTGCTTTTGTCGTGTATTGGCGAATATGTCTGGGGGTATGACGATGATACTTTTGAGCTTGCCATTGGAAAAATGCTGTGCCAAAGCGGTGCAACACTTGCTGTTGCCGAGAGCTGCACCGGTGGATATATTTCGCATTTGATAACGAGTGTGGCTGGCAGTTCTGCATATTTTCGAGGAGGGGCGATTGCGTATCACAACGATATTAAAGAGAACCTGCTAGAGATTCCAACTGCTTATCTTACTGAATATGGTGCGGTTAGCAGACAAACGGCAGAGGCTATGGCATTGGGCGTGCAGAAGCATTTTAATAGTGATTATGCCATTGCTACAACCGGCATTGCAGGTCCCAGCGGCGGCACTGAGGCTAAACCTGTCGGTACTGTTTGGATAGCTATTGCCACTGCGGAGGGCGTACATGCCGCTGAATACCATTTTCCCGCAACCAGCCGTATCCATGCAATATATCGTGCTTCCACTCAAGCGCTAAATAATCTGCTGAAAATATTATCCGACAATATATGAACAACGGATTATACAATCGTTTTTATATTTTTTAACTCCTGTAATTTAACAGGTTGCATAGAATCGTCCTTAAAAAAATTAAAATATACTGTACCCTGTTTCCATGTTTTCAAATACAATAAAGGTTACATAAAAGATGGCAATTATGACAAATGGCAAAAGTACCTGCTGAATTAAGTGAAACCATGATTAGCGTACAAAAAAATTATCCTTATCTATATTCTATACTATTTTGTATATTTGCAGTTGCAATATAATGTGTTTTGCATATATCAAGAGAATTATTAAAAAATATTCATAAATCTACAAAGTAACTCTATGAATCAAGAAGAGCTTTTAAAGGAATTTGAAATTCCTACTTATGAAGCATGGAAAGAGGCTGCAATAGTGGCGCTCAAAGGTGTTCCATTTGAAAAAAAATTAATCACACAAACCTACGAAGGTATCGATTTACAACCTATCTACAATAAAAGTGACAGAGATAAGGTTGGCTATGTTGCAGAATCGCTGCCGGGCAGTTTCCCATTTGTTCGCGGAAATTGCAGTTCGGGATATAAGCACCATAGCTGGGATATTAGCCAGGAAATAGGCTATCCGCTGCCAAAAGCATTCAACGAAGCTGCGCGCTACGACCTTGAACGCGGTCAGGATGCTTTGACCATAAGGGTTTGCAATTGCCGCACTTTGTTCGGAAGCTGCAAGTGCAAAGTTTCGACCGACGAGAAATATACTGCCAATGCTGATATCGAAAATACCATCTGTCCTGCTGTTCATATCACTGATTTGAAGGATATGGAAGACGCTTTAAACGGCATTGATTTAACAAAAACTCCAATCTATTTCCTCACAACCTGTCCAGCTCCGTATTCATTTGAGCTTGCAACTTTATTTTGCTCATATTGTCTGAAACATGGCATCAATCCGAGCGAAGTTAAAGTGAATTTCGGTTTCGACTTCATATCTCAACTGGCAAGACAAGGCAAGCTGGATAATCCTATCGACTATATGCTGAATGAGGTTGCAGCTATAATGCGAATGGTTAGCGGCAATTCTCCGAAATCCAATACCATTTCTGTTGATGGCACTGTTTACCATAACAGCGGTGCGAATGCAACTCAGGAGATAGCATACTCAATTGCAACAGCTGTGTTCTATATCAGGGAAATGCTAAATCGCGGCTTGGATATAAATACTGTTGCCAAGAATATCCATTTTAATCTTTCGGTCGGCGTAAAATTCTTTATTGAAATATCAAAGCTGCGTGCTGCCAAGGTTGTTTGGGCAAAGATAGTTAAGGAGTTTGGCGGTGATGAAGATGCTCAAAAAATGAGAGTTCATGCCTTCACTTCAAGAATAGACAAGACCAAATTTGATCCCTATGTGAACATGCTTCGTGGCACAACAGAAGGCTTAGCTGCTGCATTGGCAGGAGTTAGCAGCCTGCATGTTTCTACTTTCGATGAAGAAATCGGATTGGCTTCAAGTTTTTCTCGCCGTATTGCACGCAATATTCAATCGATTTTGAAAGAAGAAGCCCATATTTTGGATACGATTGATCCGGCAGGCGGCTCATATTATATCGAAACATTGACAGACCAGTTTGTTACTGCAATTTGGGATATTTTCCGCAATGTAGAAAAAGAGGGCGGCATTTTAGCTGCATTGAAGAACGAAAGCATTCAGAATGCTATTGCTGCTATCGTTGCCAAGCGTGAAAATAATATAGCACTTAGAAAGGATACTATTCTTGGTACAAACAAATATCCAAACTTGGCAGAACAGCCTGTTGATAATTTGACAACATTTACTCATGCAGAGATAGACGCACACGTCAGGGAAGCGGAAGCCCGTAAAAAAGCAGTAAGTTACAGAGAAATAACAGAAGCGTTTCTGTCCGACAAAAACAAAGCAGATGAAATGATAGCAAAAGGCAATGTTGCTGCCGAATTGATGATGAAGGCATATCAGGAAGGCGCTTCCATGATGGATTTATTTAAGTCTAAACCACAGGAAAAGATGGAGATAAGACCTATTCCTGCATTCCGTATGGCTGCGGCTTTTGAGAGACTGCGCGAAGCTGCAATAGCTTATAAAGCCAAAAACGGCAAAGCTCCAGAATTGTATTTCGCTAATTTTGGCACATTGAAGCAATACAAGGGCCGTGCTGACTTTTCGACTGATTTCTTTGCGGTTGGCGGCTTTAATATCAGGCAGGGTGCTGGCTATGCAAATGCTGAGGACGGCATTAAGGACATAGCAAATATTGCTGCTCCAGCGGTTGTAATTTGCTCTATGGATGATATTTATCCTGAAGTAGTTCCGAGTTTTGTTCAGGAATTGAAGAAGCAACAGCCGCATGTTAAGGTGATTTTGGCAGGCTTGCCAACCGAGCATGTTGAGGCATTCAAGGCAGCAGGCGTCGATGAATTCATCCACATAAAATCCAACGTCTACGAAACAGTTTCCGGTTTGATGAAGAATTTGGGCGTTTTATAGGCTGATAAAACCTGTTCGTTATAACAAGGCGGTTCATTATGGACTGCCTTGTTTTGTTTTGAATGAATCTGAAAAATATGAAATATAAATCAATTAATTTTTTTTCATAAAACTACATATTTCTTTTTATTACAACGACGGTTTTATCGTCGGAATATGTGCCACTGGCTGAAAATAGCTGGACATCGTCAATTATGCAAATCGCCAAATCCTTGGCTGATAAATTTTGATTCGCATTGATTAGATTAATTAATTTTTCTTCAGAATATTGGTTGCCGTTGGCGTCCTGCGACTCGGTAATGCCGTCAGTGTAGATAACCAAAATATCGCCTTTATCTATCGTAACACTTTCAACATTGAATATTTGCTTGCCTGTCAGTCCAAGAAATCCGGCAGTCGGTTTCAAAAAATCAACATTTTCCTGCTTGTTTTTTCTGAAATGAATGGCGGGACAATGCCCGGCATTTGCATACAAAGCCAGTCTTTTGCTGGAACTCGTTAGTTCAATATAAAATAATGTTACGAATCTGTCATAAGGAAATGCCTGAAATATGAGTTCGTTAAGTCTGTATAAAAGCGTGGAGATGCGGGGACGAAAAAAATTTGCCATGCGTATTGCTCCAGATAAGTACAGGGCTTGGATAGAAGCAGGCAAACCTTTGCTGGCGGCGTCGCACACGAGAATCCCAACGCGATTATCTTCCTCATTAAAACTCTTCACATAATCGAAATAATCTCCGCCAATGGAGCCTGCGGGCATGCAAATACCGTAAATTTGAAAGTCGCTAAAATCCAGCTCCGGCTTAGGAAACAAATCATTTTGAATCTCATTTGCCAGCAGAAGCTCTTTATTTATCCTTTTTTGCTTTTCATTTGAACTGATATTTCTCAAGGTAATCGTTGCAACACTCCCGATAATGCTTAAAGTTTCTGAAAAAGGCTGGTTTGCGCGATTAGAAGTATTAGAGGTAAACCCAAATAAATATTTGAAATACTGGCTATTATTAATCTTGATAATTTCGCCGATACCCGTAACCGAAAATATGTTAATTCCCTTAGATTGCAAGAACATATTGGATTCAGTATCAATTGCCGTGCGGCTATCGACCAGTTTATTCAGCACCGGATAATCATTAATATGCACTTTATAGTGTTTGGGCAGTTTTGCCGATTGCCCTATCTGGTATTTTAAATCATAACTAAAATTATTTACATCCAATTCCCAAACTCTTCCAGCTGATATATCAAAATTTTCATTTTTTATGATTGCCTTTATCAAAGTTTTCAGAAACGTAAGTTCTGTCCTGTATTTCCCTTTTGCAAGCTGTTCGACTATTTTCAAAGTATTTCTCTGGCTGTTGCTTTGCTTCATAATCTGAAATTGATGATTAATTTATGTCAATTTATACAATCAAGATACATAAAAATATCTTAACGGCAATAGGAAAGAAAATCAGAATGAAGCCTGATACTGCAAAAATTTTGTACAATATATTTTAAGTTTGTGAGTCTATTTCAAGTAGTTCTCTGAGCTGAATGCGGCTTGGGCGATTAGTTTATAAACTGATTTTTAATATAATATTTGCTTATGCCTGTATTTACAACATATTCAAACAATCCAAATGTACAAAGTGCAATAGAAGAAATTGCCTGTGCGTTTAAAGAAAATAACTTTAAGCCCAAATTAATATTGTACTTTTTTTCGGCAGAGTATTCCGAAAAAAATTTGGCAAAATTGATATACGAAAAAATGGAATGCGATTCCATCGGATGTTCTACAGCGGCAACATATTATGGAACAAAATTTTGGCAAAAATCAATCGTGGTGATGGGATTTTCTGATAATATGTTTGCAAATTATTTTTTGAAAACAATATCCATTCGCTCAAAAGATGTGCCGTTTAAAAGCCTGACCGATGAAATCTCCGCATATTTTAATCAACCTTTTGAAACATTTGAACCGGATAAATATTTTGGATTATTGTTAGATGATTTTCATTCGCGAAATCAGAATTATTTTATTAACAATTTGAGTAAATATTCTCCTGTTACTTTTATTGGCGGCAGCTCAAGCGACCAATCTTCTTTTGCTCAACACTATGTGCACCACAATGGCAATACTTATGCCAATTCAGTTATGCTTGGAGTATTAAAGTCAAATTATGAATTTAAATTCATAAAAATGTACTCGCATATTCCAAAAGATACAGTATTAATACCGACAGATGTTGATACCGACGGTCGTACTATTTTAGAAATAAACGGCAAAAATCCTGTTAAGGCATTCACAGATGCTTTGGACATTTCTCGAGAGGAATACCTTTCCAATATTTGGAAATATCCGTTAGGAGTAAAAAATGCTAACGGCTCTTTCTCGGTGTTTGCAACAAATAAAGCTTTTGAAAATGGAACTTTGCTCTTTTTTGCAGATATAATTCAGGGAAATGAATATTATCTTATGAAATATTCAGATATTATCAGAGATTCCCGCCGAAAAATCAAGCATTTGCAAAATGATTTGGCTGGCAAAAATATTCTCGGTTTAATTCAATTTAACTGTTTAGGCAGACATTTCTTTTTACTGGAAGAAAATAAAATAGATAATTACTTGCAAATGTTCGGATTTTGCCCGCATATTGCTCTGCTTTCAAATGCCGAATATTACAATGACTATAACAATTACATATCGTCTTCGATCGTGTTCTATAAATGATTTATGAATAAAAATTAATATTTGATTATGAACTTTAGAACTGTTTTCTCATTAAATCTTGATGTAACTCAAGCAATGGAGGATATTTCTAATCAAATTGCGGAATTTAATATTTCTCCTAAACTTATACTTTATTTTCTATCGCCCGATATAAATCAAGCGGAGTTTGCCAAAAATATTTTTGAAACTTTCAAATGCAATTGTATCGGTCTGACTTCTTCAGGGGAATATTTCGATGACAAATTTTTTGAAAAATCAATCATCGCAGGTGTGTTTGATGAAGATTTTTTTGAAAATTTCAAAATATTGGGAATAGACTTAAATACCGAAATTGATTTTGAATCCATTGAAGCTGAATATATTTCTGCTTTCGGGTGCTCTTTATCTGAATTATCCAATACGCAATATTTTGCAATGCTTTTGCTGGATGTTTCTGATAATGACAATTTCTATAACTTTGACTCATTTTTGGATACTTTCCAAATTCATACAATGATTCCATTAATAGGTGGAATGGCTGGCAATTACGGGAAATTCACAGGCAAATGGGTGCATTTTAACGGAAAAATTTACCAGAACCATATTATTCTTGGCGTTTATAAACCCAGTCTGGAATTTGATTTCCTGTTTACTCACAATCATCGCCCAACTGACAATATTCTGTTTCCGACTGAATTTGGAAACAATAATCGAATTGTGAAAAAATATAATGGTATTGCTGCCGGCGACGCTTTTTGCAATGCCATTGGGCATAGTCGAAATTCGTTGCCTGAGAATTTTCTCAATAAATATACCATCGCTCAAGAGGTGTTTAATAGCCATTTTTTCGTGAACCATGTGAAAGCTATTTTGCCCGACGGCTCAATGGAACATTATGGCAGAATAAAGCCGAACAGCGAATTGTTTATCATGCAGTGCGGAGATATTACGCTGGAAACCAAAAATGCAATGCGCATCAATAAGGGGAAAAATAGAGATAAGTTCTCGAGAATAATAGGAATTATTGAATTTTCATGCCGGGCAAGAACAGAGGAATTGAGAGAGGAAAATTCGCTTGACAGATATTCAAAGCTGTTCAACTTTGCTCCGCACATAGGTGCAAGCACTGACACCGAGATATATTTTGATTCGATGAATTATACTTCTGTCAGCCTGCTTTTCTATCGCGCTCACAGTCATGTCGAATAAAAGCAACTGCCTGCTATAAACATTAAATATAGCAGGCAGTTACAGTTTTATAAAACATTGCAATTTTATGAATAAAAAATCATAAAACTATATAATAATGACTTCTGGAATGAGAGTAATATTGAATTTATCATGAACGGAAGCTACGATTTGCTTTGAGAAGTCGTATATTTCTTTACCGCTTACAGCTAAATAATTAATAATTATTAATGAATGTTTAGCGGAAACACCAACACCGCCAATCTGTTTTCCTTTCCAGCCGCAATTTTCGATAAGCCAAGCAGCACTTATTTTAACTCCGTGCTCATTATCAAAATATTTGATATCAGGATATTTTTCTATCAAATTATTAAAATGTTTTTTATCGATAACTGGATTTTTAAAAAAGCTGCCTGCATTGGGAAATTCGCGATGATCAGGCAATTTTTGGCTTCTCAATTCCGCAACCGCATTATAAATGCTGCGCGCAGAAAGCTTTTTATTTTTCAATAATTCTTTTAAATCAAGATAATCGATATGGTATTTGCACGGCAAAGTAAATTCATAGCATATTTTCGTAATGAGGTACGGGTTCTGAGAGTTTTTAAAAATTGAGTAGCGATAGCCAAAACAACATTCATTTTTATTAAATATTTTTTTTTCGCCATTACGCAAGTCTATAGCTTCCAAGTGCTTAAAAAAAATATCCTGTTCGATTCCATACGCTCCAATATTTTGCACGGCAGCAGCTCCAACTGTTCCTGGAATACAGGCAAGGTTCTCAATGCCATTGAAACCGCTGTCAATTACTGTATTAACAAATTTATCCCAACTGGTATTTGCGGAAACTAGAAATTCGATTTTATCGTGCGATTGCTTAATAATTTCGATTTTATCAAGCATATATTTAAGAACAATTCCATCGAAACTCTTTATAAATAAGGTGTTTGTTCCGCCACCAAGTATGAAAAAATATTTATCTGTCAAATTTCCATTTTTTACATACTGAATAATTTCTTCGTCGCTGTCAAATTCCATGTATTTTTCAGCGACAGCATCTACAGCAAAAGAATTATGATTTTTTAATGAATAATTTTTAATTATTCTCATGGTTATAGGAATATATTATAATCATTTGGCATTGCAAACAACAGATATGCTTGTTATCTTATAATTCCTTATATTTCAACAAATATAATGCCTGTAACCTTTTCTCGTGCAAAACAAGCCAAGTCTTTGAAAAGAAGTAAATTATACTACACAGCATATATCATTATTTAACAGTACCAATTTATTTGAGAAAATCCACTGTCCAGCTATAGGCGCAGCAGCAGCCGATACTATTTTACTTCTATGCTGTAAGGAAGCGACAGGATTACTTTTTCCTGCGATGCAATTCTATTTAGTTGCAAGGTATATAAAAATTGATTTTTTATTGGCTCGGGAAGCGCCAGTAATTCGCTAACCGCTTCTATTTCCATGTGCTTGCCATGCCTTGCGAGCAACGAATGAATGAAATTGCCTTTGATAAATTTTTTCATTAGATATTCCCACTTCTTACTTTCTTCCGGAAAGAAACGCAAACGCACTTCCATGGAATCAGCAATATCGACACGGGTTTTAGCCAGATTAATAGCTGTTTCAAGTCCGCCAACAAGATCTATAAGACCATGCCTGTAGGCGTCATTGCCAGTCCATACTCTTCCTTTTGCCAGCGCCCGCATCTCGTCAAATGATTTGTTGCGGCTTTTGGCTGCCTTCGTAACGAAGCTATTGTAGGTTTTATAAGCATAGTTTTGCAGAGTCGTTTTATCTTTTTCAGAGATGGGCAGGAATGGGTCCAGGAAAAATGGATTGCCATGTCCAGTTGAAATGGTGTCGTATGTAACTCCGAGCTTATCAATGCCTTTATTGATATTTGGCACTGCCATTATGACACCTATGGAGCCGGTTGTTGTCTGCGGGTGGGCAATGATAGTATCACATGCCATCGCTATATAATATCCTCCAGAAGCGGCAACATTGCTCATTGAAGCATACACGGGCTTAGTTTCTTTGACTTTCAATATTTCCTGATATATTTCCTCCGAGGCAACTACGGAGCCGCCGGGACTGTCTATGCGCAGTATAACCGCCTTTATATCATCGTCATCCGCCGCCTCCCTGAGCATCCTTATATATTCCTCTGCAACGATATATTGTCCGCCTTGCTCGAACATCGGGACATTGGCTGCCCTTGAAACTATAGGACCTGTTCCATATATGATTGCTATTTGATTGTCATTATCGAAATTTTTGGGAGGAGGCGTATTCTTTATGCCCATCACATATTTGCTTATATTTATGAAGTTATCGGGTAAGTTATCATTTGAGGCGTTAGAGCAGCATCCATTGCATTCTCCATAATTCTCGCTGGAATGTATCCTGCTTTCAATAAGCTTTATGACATCCAGCCTTGAGGCTACAGCATCTGCCAACCTGTTTTGTACCAATGTATCGGGATCGTACAGCCCTTTGCCAAGGCAAGCCAATATATCGGTTCTTGATATATTTCTGTATTTTTCAACAGCTTGCGTAAACGACCTCTCTCTTTGCTCTAAAAGCACCTTATATTGAAGCCTTGCCGAATCGCTAAATTTTTTGTTAATATACGTTTCACCATAGGATTTGAAATCCTCACATTGGATAACGGTATACTCAATCCCCAGCTTTTCAAAAAGCCCTTTAGGAAAAACAGAAGAAATCCCGAATCCATTTAGCCATATATTCGCCTCATTAAAAACAAAGATTGAATCTGAAGGCAAAGCATTATAATATGCAGATTCATCCGCATATTCAAGGTATGAGTAAATAAATTTGCCTGACTGCCTGAAACTGTCAAGTGCCTGCTGCAATTCTTCGGCTTTTGCTGCATCAATATTCACATTGCCATTGCTCTCATAGTATATGCCGAGTATTCTCTTGTCGTCTTTGGCTATATTTATCGCTTTTACTATTTCATAGAATGACGCCTGAGGAATGCCATCGCTAAATGCAGCAAATGGATTGGCTTCATGGTATTCCCTGACATTGCTTAAGTCCAGATATAATACAGAGTTATTAGCAACCACCACCGGCTTGCGCTCAAAAGATGCGGCTATAAATCCAAAAAATGCTACAATGCCTGCTACGAAGGTAATTAGCACAACGGCTATAATAACGAGCGGTATCCACCATTTTGAAGACTTTCTGCGCGGACTTTGGTAATATGGCTGTTGAGGATTAAAACCACCAGAGGTATAATTGGTATCATTCATAATGTTGCTATATTAGAGTTAAACTTGACAAAAGTAATCCTACGCTGCGCAACAGACCAATGTTTCATTAAAAAACAAAAGCCCCGATATGCTTCGAGGCTGTTTCCTTATATGAAGTAGCTACTATATGCTCTATATTTACAATACAGTTATAGTGATATCGCCATCTCCGACATCTTCTACTTCTACCCAACTTTTATCGCCATCCCGCATTACTTTAACATCGAATTCTTTAAAGCAGACAGGACAAACAGCCGATAGCTGCATTTCACAAGTTTCAGATACTTCAATCGGCTCCATTGGTGTTTCTTCGCCGCAGGCATCACAAATAAACACTATGGATATTTTTTTTGCATCATTTGGAAATAATTTCATTTTGTTTCCTTATAATTTTTTTAGAATTAATTATTTGGTTATTTTATGGTTAAACATAAGCTTAATAAACGATTCCATTCAATTATTATTGTAAATGTGAGCTATGCAAATGAAAAGCAAATAGTCTTACCTTTAGTTATAAGTTTCCACATTCATCGCTGCCAGCGCAAAAAAAGGACAGCGAAAAGAAATACTGTTTATCTTGTTATTCTTTTTTTGTATATTTGCATTCATAAATATATATTGAGAGGTGATTCCGATTTGATAATTGGAAGCGATAAAATCATAAAGCCTTACGATATCTCTCAATATGTATTTGCAAAAATTATTAGGAAAAATATGTCGGCAACAATAACCTCTATTGCACATTATCTTCCACCAACTGTTATAAATAACGCATACTTCGAGAAATATCTCGATACAACCGAAGAATGGATATTGAAGCGTACAGGTATACATGAGCGTCGCTTCTTGCTTGAAGGAGCTACAAGCGATTTAATAGTGCCTGCTGCCAAAAAATGCCTTGAAAAAAGGCGGTTACGTCCAAAAGATGTAGACTGCATCATCGTTTGCACTGTAACTCCCGACTACCAATTTCCCAATACGGCGTGCGTTGTGCAGAACAAATTGGGCTGCAAACATGCGTGGGGATTTGATATTTCAGCTGCCTGTTCGGGATTTGTCTTTGGCTTGGCAACCGCTGCATCATTCGTTAATTCGGGCTTGGCGCAACGGGTATTGCTTTGCGGTGCAGATAAAATGACCTCTGTGCTTAATTTAAATGACAGAAATCAAGCAGTGCTTTTTGGTGATGGCGCAGGAGTTTGTTTGATAGAAAAATCCGATGACCCCAATCTTGGCATTATTGAGCATGTGCTGCATATAGACGGCTCTGGCGGGCAACATCTTATGAAGGTGGCGGGCGGTAGCTTTTTGCCAGCATGGGATTCTAAAGTAAAGCCAGAAGAACATTATATATATCAGGAAGGGCAAGTCGTATTCAAAAATGCTGTAACTGAAATGACTAATGCAACTTACGATTTATTAAAGAAGACGAAATTAAATAAAAAAGATATTACTTGGTTTGTGCCGCATCAGGCTAATTTGCGAATTATCAAGGCAGTAGGCGATAAATTGGATTTGCCGCCTGAGAAAGTCGTTATTACTATAGATAAATTTGCCAATACAACTGCGGCAACTATCCCGACCGCTATGTCGCAGCTGTGGGAGGAACGGAAACTACGCAAAGGTGATAATATAATGATTGCTTCTTTTGGAGCCGGCTTTACATGGGGAGCGAGTTTAATTAAGTGGAATCCTTATGAAGAATAATGAAAAATAATTAATAATCATGTAATGCCCCATGGTGTAATTGGCAACACGTCTGACTCTGGATCAGAAAAGTTTAGGTTCGAACCCTAATGGGGCAGCAATAATAAGCCCCTTGTAATTCAATAAGTTACAAGGCTGTTTTTAATTGCAAAAAGACTGCCAAAAAACATACTTCCACGTTTTCTTCCACCATTGTTTTATTTTTTTTATCTCCCAATAAGTTCGTAATTTTGATAAAACAGCGAGGCAGTAATGAATAAAGAAAATCCTCAACGTTTTAACCTGCGATATACTACTTACGAAATAATCCAACAACTCAAAGAAGAAAAATCTGTATCTGAGGCTCAAGCCTGCCTATATTGGCCCTCGGTACTAAAACAGTACAATATAGTTAAGCGACAATTTGATTATTTATTAAAAAGTTGTAATTACATTAATTATTGTCAGATAAATAAAGCCTTCCTTAGTGCGAATATACGTAATATCCGACACACATTTCGTGCCAGGTTGGCTGGATGTAAAGTCCCAATTTAGAATATTTTCTGCAACTTTTAATGAATGTTTCGAGTCAGTTGCCGCTTTATATTTCCGAGCCACTTTACTTCTAAGTCCCATAATACGCATATACTTGGATACTGTTTTTCAAGACAAACCCAATTCTTTAGCTATGCGTGGGCTGCCATAAATGCCTTTAGATGCGTCATAAGCAGTTTTAATCTTTGATTTGGTTCCATTAGAACGGGTAAGTCGATTTGATTTTTTATACTTACACCAATTATAATAACTATATCTCTATTGTATAAATCTTCTTGTTTATTAAAATAAATTCATACTTTAAAGCTCGCTTTGGGAGATGATGCTCAACGCTTTTTTAGGATTTCGTTCTCCTTTTCCAAGCGGGCATAACTTCGCTTAAGTTGTTGCAATTTCTTGACTTCATCGCTTTGAGCACTATGACCGTTGACTGGAAAACTATTCGCTCCTTTAGCTTTAAATTCTTTCTATCAAGTCGGCTTTGATGTCCAATTCGCGGGCTAATTTGGATATATCATCACGTTCTAAGCTCAAACGGACACAATTCTCTCTAAAAATTTTGCTATAAACTCTGCGTTGCATATAAGTTCCTACTATTTTAAAAGTAAATTAGAAAAAAATTACCGCTTAACTTATATCTACCATGTTAATGCGGAGGTGCAGTAAACTATATTGTACTGTTTTAGTACCGAGGTCCACGAGCTGCATTGCTTAGATGAAAAGACTGATAGCATAGAAGAGCCGGCAATTGTTAAAAATTATTCATTATTCCCCAACCCCGCCAGCGACGACTGCACATTGAGCATGGACATGACAGAAGCCAGCAGCATGAGCATCAGCCTTTCCGACATGCTCGGCAGAGATATAATGCAAATCTACGATGGTTATGCAGAAGCCGGCGCTTTCAGCAAGGCATTCAATACCAAGCACTTAGCCAGCGGTGTATAC
The DNA here is from genome assembly GCA_031550405.1 of Kapaibacterium sp. (SeqCode). Taxonomy (GTDB): domain Bacteria; phylum Bacteroidota; class Ignavibacteria; order Kapaibacteriales; family UBA2268; genus JAVBOP01. The sequence goes on along the minus strand of JAVBOP010000153.1, from coordinate 51 downwards.
AGCGTTATTATTCGCATCGGCGACAAAGCAAAAGCAGAAAAACTGATAATA
>JAVBOP010000092.1:0-4004 GCA_031550405.1 Kapaibacterium sp. (SeqCode) | reverse complement strand
ATATTTAATTGGCAAAGCATTAGATTTATTAAAAAAAATTAATAATATGCTATAAGTCTTTTATTGTAGATAATTTATAATTGCCAACAGATACTATGTCGAAAATATAGGATTGCGATAATCTTTTATAAATCCAAATTTCTTGGCGGGTTTTATCGACAATACTTGATTCTATGGCGTCGGGCATACCGTAAAGAATATAAATCATGCCTCTATCAGTTTTTGCGCCGTCTTTTTCGGTTATGGTCTGAAAATTAAAAAAAGCGTGATCCACGCGGCGAAAATATTCGGTCATCGCTTCGTTATAAGGCGTTTTAGGAGTTGGATCCTGTTTTTTCCAATATTCTATTATTTTTTTATATTTTTCAGTTTGGTTTCCCTTTTTCATGTTGCTAAGTTCATCATCTGTAAGGATATATAACATTTTATCGACAGCGTAATTCGAATTTATGAGCGATAAAGGCACATCATCCCACCGCACTTCAAAAGTGCTTGTTTTTTCCTCATTTGTGCGCACATTTTTTATTTTTAATTCATAAAATCCGGGAGTAAATTTTGTAGCATTAAGTGAAATTTCGAGCAATCCAATGTCATTGTTTTTATTTTGATATTCTATGTCTTTCAACTCAATTTCTATATTATTACCAGAATTTAAAACGTGCAAGTATTTGTTTTTTAGCAGCTTGCACGCTCCAGAAATGTTCTGAAATTCACCCCAAATTTCCTTTTTGTCATTATCGTTTTTATGCGATATTATAAATTCAAATGTAGAATTTTTCATATCGAAAGATGCGGGAATAAAGATTTTTAAGGATTCTGCATGTGCAAATGGTATGAAATTATTGGCAATAAACGGAGCGTATTTATCTTTGTTTTCAGTAGCTTTAACAAATACCGGCTCAAGCAGAAGCTGTTGATTGGCAAGCAAAGCATAATTTTTCACATCAATTTCAACTGCATTCAGTTTCTGTGTTTTTGCTTTTAACATTTTCGCTGTGATATGATAATTATTCATTGCCAGCGTAAGTTTATGCAAATTCACAAAATAAACATTTTTCGCAGTGGTTTCTTCAAAGTTATCAGTAAATATACTGTCAGAAGTTATAAAACGCTTCCTTGTAATATTGTCAGAATCCTTGAAAGTAGCCTCTATTGCAAGAATTGCTAAATATTTATTTTCTGATTTTTTTTCAAATACGAGCTCACTATACGGTAAGCGATATAAAAAAATAAAGCTTAGAGAATCAAGGCTTTCATTAGGAGTTTGGAAAATCTCAATATTAAAATTATTTTCAGAATTGAAATAATTGCTTCTATCCGACATGGAGCTTTGCGGAAATGCTTTTGCTGCCAACAAAAAGAAAGCAAGAATTGCCAGAAATCGCTTCAAATCCATACAATATTCACGATATTTAAAAAACATCAATATACACAAAAAAAGCAAGCTAATTACACAGTTTTTTTTGAATGAATACGATGTAATTATTTCGTCGATTGCTGAAAGCAATAAATTGCTATCAGAGCTGAAATTACAAGTGAGTATTGCGTTTTCACACAAGTTTAATTTGGAAGCAACTATACCATTTTTATATACAAATTTATGGTATATTTTGCAAAAAACGAAATGGTATCGGCTAAATCTATATCTATACGAAAATAGCGGCTGGTGTGATGTGAATAGCCGCTATCGAAAATTGTACTTATCTGTCATATATTATTGCTAGTTACCTCCGATATTATCTTATCACAACGAATGGTTTTACATAGTTTTTGCGCTGGGTTTGGATGATGCAGTAATAATAGCCATTGGGCAGGCTCTGCACATCGATTAGCTCTAAATGGCTGCCTTTGCCGTATTCCCTGTTCGCAATCGGAACAAGCAATGTTCTGCCTAAGTTATCCTGTATTCTGATAGTTACAACGTCGTACTCCGCTTCAATATCAAATTCCAATTTCGCCTCATCATAGCTCGGATTCGGATAGAGATTGTTGGCATCGGAGTTGTATTCATGTTCGTTGATGTCTAAAGTAGTAGGACAGTATAATCTTTTAAACATACATTTGTCATCCATACTTAATCCTGCTGTTTTTCCTGTAACAGGATTTGCTTGGCGTTCCATAACGCCATGAGCATAATCAGTATTATTTCCATTTTCCTCTATACATTCTTCATAATGTCCAAAAGCTAAGATATGCCCTAATTCATGCATTAATACATCTCGAAAATTGAAAGCTAACATATATGGAGGTTCTCCATTTTGATTAGGATTAGCTACATTTTGAGCATCTATATAAGTTAACAAGTCATTACTTATAAAATCTTGATTTACCCAAAACCATTGTTGAGATAGATAATTACCATATTTATCCTTTTGACATTTTACAAATTCTGGTGTATTGTTAAATATAATTTCCGTTAAATCTAAATCCATATCACAACGGTCAACGTCAAGCAATTGATCACCGGGCTTACCTAAAACGCCCAAATTAGTGTATGGCCAAGGATATTTAGTTACTGCAACAGTATATATATCGTTATCAAAATCTTTTTTTAAATTTATTGAAAATCTTACCTTTATTTGAGTTTTACAAGGTGCATTTGCCAGCCCGCATATAGCGTTCCATTGACGACACGCTTCAATTATATCTCTGCTTGCTGCTCCTGAACCTGTTGTATCAAACACAGGATATGTTATTTCTTCGTTGTTATTGTCTATTATACATTCTCTTCTTGCTTCATCTTTATAGAAGTTTAATGTACTATAGTTCTTTTTGAAATAATCAGTATCAATACAAATTGGCAACCCTTGATATTTCCATCGAGGAGAAGCATAGTCAGGAATCTTGCGAACTTTACACCCAGGATGCGTTGCTTCATATTCTTGAATGTTAGAAATGCAAACTGTACGTATTCCCGCGTAATCACAACAAACTTTATATGGGTATTTTTTATATGGTGGACAAGTGTCTTGAACGCTTTCATTCTCATTATTTGCAAATAAAGCATTATCACTTATGGTTACAAAAGATGCAATGCATATTATTAAAAAAATGTATTGTTTCATAATAATCTCCTTAGTTACCGAAGTTTTTAATTAAATTAATCTGTTCTCGCAATTTTGTTTTAAATACATTTAATGGAACAATTTCGCCAAAACCGAGATAATTGCCTTCATCTATAACGTTACCATTTTTTATTGGGTACATTCCACAAGACAAGCCTCTACCATTACCAATTGGTCCCATATACACGTAGCGATTGCCTATTGGATAGCCTGCTCTAACAGAAGCTTCTTTATCATAAGCGTCACATTGACAAAAGGGTCTTACAAATACGATATACTCTCTATTGGGCATTATCCAAGGATTGCCAGCATCATCATACATCGTTTTTACTTCACCAACCCACTCTTCGTTCACTTTTTTCCCGCGCAGCCATTCATTACAATATTCAAAAACAAAATTTGTTTCAGACTCTATGGTTTTAGGCTTTGAAGCTATTACTCTGGCAAGTGAAGGTAGTATTTGTCCTTTTATTTTATCTAATACAGTTGTATATGCTACTGTTACACTATACGGAGACACATACCCTGTATCGCTGTCAACAGTTGTACTATTGACCTTAACGTGCAGGATATAATAATTAGTAAGTAGCATGTCATTCATAATAGCATTGGGCAATTTCAAAGTTTTCATTCCAAGGCTTTGCTCCACTCCAAGTCCTGTATTTTTTCCAAAATTAGCTGTAAAGCTTAAGTAAGTATGGAAAAGCATAGGGTCATAATCTGATAGTATGTAGCGATATTTTTGAACATAACGCATTGTATCATTGTAGGTAGCTCCTTCAATTGCATCCCATGCTGTTAGCATGTTAGCACTTTTCAGGATGCTGTCAGCATAAATATAGCCAAGCATAACATCATAAGACATACTGGGATTCAACATTGGTGTTTGAAAAGGCATAGGCTGTATATAATAAAATCCTACTTCTTTTTCGTTCGAAC
>JAVBOP010000075.1:0-40784 GCA_031550405.1 Kapaibacterium sp. (SeqCode) | reverse complement strand
TTTTATTTTATTGAAAGGAGGTTGTCTTATGGACGCAGAAATACAACTTATGGAGCAATGAGAAATTTCGATTACTTTATTCCTCATTGTTCCCTTAAAATCACATCAAAAACCAATTAAACTCAATTTATTTTTTTATTTCATTTATTTTTTTAAAACAACAGGATTTTTATATGAAGTTATCAAAAACAAAAATCACAAGAGTTGTAGCAGGAGCAACTTTAGTAACAGCTGCACAGGGTGCACCGACGACACTGTTAAAAATAATAACAGTGTACTAAATGGTTACGAAACTCCCACTGTCCAAAATACTTACGTACCTTCAGAAGGTATAATTGAACAAAAGATGGTGTTTTCAATACCAAATTTTATTATTTTTTTGAATGAATCCAGCAACGACTTGCATCAATTAAAAATGAAGTTAATAAATTTCAGGAATAATTTTTATTTGACTACAAAACAATACTTTTATACAAACAGCAGAATTGACAATATAATTATTAAGCTGAAAAATGGTGGGCATTTAAACAATGTACTTGACAGTTTAATAGTAGATGTGGATTATGCAATCAATAACAATAAAGATGTTGTATTTACATATCACCCAATTGAAACTTCTTGGGATTGGGATGACGCACCTGAAGATATACCACTTGCGAAATATGCAGATCCATTAAACCCTGTACCTTTCCCTGACTCTGATTGGGGTATTCGTGGATTCAATGATGGCCAAGAAGTTGGATGGGAATTATGGGTAAATTTATGCCCTCCAGATGAACAAAATTAAAAAAACAAAATCATTCACTACTGTTTGTTATTAATTTTTAGCAAACAGTAGTTATATTTGCTATTTACAATTTGAATATTATGCGGTTTCATTTTTTAATTTTATTTATAATTGTTTTTTCTTTTTGCGGTTGCTCATCAAGCCGAAAAACAACCTTTCAAAAATATGATTTGGGTGATACAAACCATTTTCCAATCACAGACATTAATTTTTCTAAATACATTCTACCTCTAAATGACTATCAAAAGGCGTATATATTTGCTAATCCAGATAGAGCAATGTTTTTAGCCGAAACAGAGATACACAAACAGGCAGCCAATGCTCTTAAGCATGTGAAACAATGCGAGTTACAAAAAGCGGCAGAGATATATACCGAAATAGCTAAAACAGAAGATTCGCTCGATTGGATGTGGAAATATTTTCCACATTTTTACTACCAAACAACCTACAAGTGGGATAAATTAGAACAAGCTAAAAAAAATATGGCAAATGCTACTGATAGCATATTTATTCCTTATCAAAACCTGCCAGAATTTAATATTTTTTTTAATCAAAATGCAGACACGATACCGCTTGAAATTAAAAATGGAGTTCCATGTATAAAACTTGAGATTAATGGTAAGCTCTATTGGTTTATAATAGATACGGGTTGTATGTTTACATCTGTATTTAAAAATATAGCAGAAGATTTAAATATAAATATTTTTAGTGATTATAAACGCGGCGGTGTTGGAGCTGATGGATATTTTACTGTTACAGCAGGAATACTGAATGAATTTAAATTAAATAATATTATCTTTAAAAATTTGCCTGTAAGTGTGATTATGTCAAATTCTATTGATGTAAATTTTCTTTTTATAAATCTTGCTAAATTTGATGGAACGATAGGCTGGGATTTGTTGCAACAGTTTGATTTTACAATAGATTATAAGAACAGGCAACTAATATTGAGAAAACCAGAAAAGAAGAAAAATAAAAATAAAAATTTATTTTGGTACAATATACCAATATTTCAATGTTATGCAAAAGAGAATGGCTGTCCTTTGCTTTTATTTTTCGATAGTGGCTCCTCTTACACCCAGTTTGAAGCCAAATCATTAAAATTTATTTTAGGAATTGATACAGCTCAGCTTAAAAGCAAGTCAAAAAAAATGCACGGCGTGCAAACAAGCAAGAAAATGAAATATTGGATTTTGCCGGAATTTTCATTTTGCACTTTAGTCGATACGAACGTAAATTGCTTAAATATAACAAATGCCAAAGTATCTGATTTAGAAGAATTTGCAGGCTGGAGCTCTTTAATCATCAATGGCGTTTTAGGTTCAGACTGTTTTCTTGACAAAGCCATTCGGGTTGATATATTGAACGGCATCTTTGAGATTTATGAATAAAATAAAGTTTTTGATATTCAACAAGGAGGCATGTCCCCTTCGCTATACTTTGGGCATAAAAATGGTATTACTTATAAATTTTTATATAAAAAAACCTTGAACTTATGGCTCAAGGTTCGTTATTTAGGAGTATTATTATGAAAAAGTAAAATTATCTATATTTATTTTACTTCCGTTGTTATTATATTTTAGATGTTTCTGATGTTTCTTGAGTTTCAGTAGTATTTTTCAATTCAACACTTTCATTTACTTCAGATATTTCTTCTGCAACATCCAGCAATTCCTTTTGTTCTATCACATCAGCTTTAACTTCTTCCTGCGGTTGAACAGTTACTTTTTCTTTTACTTTCGAAACTTCTGCAGGTTTGGTAGAAACTGAAACTGCTTTTGGTTTTTTAGCAATTGGTTTCCTGGCTTTCTTTTTAGAATTATTTGAAACTGTTCCATCTTGCGGCGCAGACCAATCTACCAATTCAATAATAGCCATTCTACCTGCATCGCCTCTTCTTACACCTGTCTTGATTATTCGAGTATAGCCGCCATTTCTTGCCTCAAGAGCGGGCGCAATTGCATCAAACAATTCCTGCAACACAGCTTTATTTTGTATAGACCTTCCCACAATACGCCTATTATGTATGTCTATAGTCTGGCCTGCAGGGAGCAATTTTTGCTTTTCCTTTGCAAGTGCTTTTTTAGCCTTTGTAATCAAGCGTTCTGCAAAAGGTCTAAGCTCTTTAGCTTTTATTTCTGTTGTATGTATTTTTTTATGTTCAAAAAGCGATGAAGCCATATTATTAAACATAGCATCACGATGACTTTTTGTCCTATTTAATTTTTTTCCACTAACTTGGTGTCTCATCTGAAAACTCTAAAAATAAATTAATAATTAAAATGCTATAACAGCTGGCTTAACATCTTCTTTGAGATATTGTTCTATAGGCATACCAAAACTTAAACCGTGCAATTGCACAAGTTCGCCCAGTTCGGTAAGCGATTTTTTACCAAAATTTCTAAATTTTAGCAATTCATTTTCCTGTAATTGCACAAGCTCCGCTATGTTCTTAATATTTGCAGATTTCAAACAGTTGAATGCTCTTACCGAAAGTTCAAGATCATCTATTGGAGTCAATAAAATATTTCTAATCCTGGTTTTTTCAGCAACTTTTATTTCTTCCTCGACGGGAGCTATATTTGGAAGCAATTCGTCTTCGACCATAACCTCAAGTTTAGTAAACAGCTTGAAGTGTTCATTCAATATTTTTGCAGCGTAATGCACAGCTTCCTGAGCAGAAATAGTACCATCTGTTTTAACATCTACCACCAGCCTTTCATAATCCGTTCTCTGTCCCACTCTAAAAGGCTCAATGCTCATATTTACAAGTAATATAGGAGTATATACAGAATCTACAGGCAGCATACCCACAGGGAAATCAGCGATTACCTGTTCTTCCGCAGGAACGAAGCCCTTGCCTCGCCCTATACGCAATTCAACATCAAATTCAGCATTTTTGGAAAGAGTTGCGATATGCTGGTTTGGGTCCATTACTTCAAGATTTGGAGTAGCATTTTGGATATCCTTAGCTGTCCAAGTGCCAGGTCCTTTCAGATGAAACAATGCGCGATGCGCTTTTTTATCTGCCAGCTTTATTTTAACTTCCTTCAAGTTAAGAATGATTTCAAAAACATCTTCCACCACATTGGGAATATTTTGAAACTCATGCAAAACATTAGAAATTTTTACTCCAATTATTGCAGCACCGGGAATAGATGAAAGCAACACCCTTCTCATTGCATTTCCAACAGTATTGCCAAAGCCATGTTCCAATGGCTGTACGACAAACCTGCAATGGGAATTGGAATATGATTCTTCTATTCTAACTTTATCTGGCATTTGCATTTGTGTTATCATAATTTGCTTTCTAACTATTTCAGTTTATTAAAAATTATACTCTTCTTCTTTTTGGAGGTCTGCATCCATTATGAGGAATTGGTGTTTTGTCTGTAATTGAATGTACTTCAAGACCTGCCTGAAACAATGCACGCACTGCAGCTTCACGTCCAGAGCCCGGTCCCTTTACGAAAACATCTACCTTTCTCAAACCCATTTCATAAGCTTCTTTTGCAGCTTTTTCTGCAGAAACCTGTGAAGCATAAGGTGTATTTTTCTTTGAGCCCCGGAAACCGTTCTTACCTGCTGACGACCAACAAAGAGCATTGCCATAAATATCTGATATGGTAACCAATACATTGTTGAATGACGCTTTTACAAAAGCTTTGCCATGTACGTCAGCAACTGTCTTCTTTTTTATTTTTTTCTTTGCCACTATTTATATCCTAAATAATATTTAATTAGATATGGTATTGTAGAAAAATGAATTTATTTTAATCATATACAATGCAACAATACACTGTTTTATTTTATACTAAATTTAAGGATTATTTAACTGCCTTCTTTTTGCCGGCAACTGTCTTCTTCCGTCCTTTACGAGTTCTTGCATTGGTTCTGGTTCTTTGCCCATGACATGGCAAACCGCGTCTATGGCGGTACCCACGATAGCAACCAATATCCATCAACCGTTTGATGTTCATTTGAATTTCTGAACGCAAAGTACCTTCAGTCCTGTAATTATCAATTTCTTGACGCAAACGTGCTACTTCATCATCAGTCCATTGGCTTACTTTTTTGCCATAATCCATGCCTGTAGCATCTAATATTTTTCTTGCAGTGGTTCTGCCAATACCAAAAATATAGGTAAGTCCTATTTCACCACGCTTGTTTTTAGGTAAATCAATTCCTGCTATACGTGCCAATTGCTTCTCCTCTTATCCTTGTCTTTGTTTAAATCGTGGATTTTTTTTATTAATTATATATACTCTGCCCTTACGCTTCACTATCTTGTCGTTTGGGTCTCTCTTTTTTACTGATGCCTGTACTTTCATAATTTTAATATGTTATATATGTTTTTCTAATTTATGAATATTTTTTAATAATTTGCAACCATATTACTAAATGCAGAGTAATTCCATCTATTACCGTAAGGAAGTGAAGCCATTAAATTTCCACCATGCAAATCATTCGTAGTTGTAACCACAACAGAATGTTTACATGAACCACCAACCCCTGATAAACAGGAACATGTGCCTGAAGTTGCGTCAATAGCTGTCAATCTGCAACCGGCACATCTTTCATTAGATGTGCAGGTTTGTGTACTTACTGTTGCACCTGCTGCCAAACCTTGAATGGAAACATTGCCATTTGCCTGATCATATTCAAGCATGGTAACAAATTGAAAGCTTCCTACGCCTTCTTCTATTCTGTGCCCATTAACAACTAAACCGTACCCAATCCATCCTGTCGCATTATTTTCAAATTTTGAATACTTAAAGAGCTTATTTCTACAGGCGTTGCTGTAGAAACCGTAGATATAAAATAACCTTTCAATACTCCCTCAGGTATATCATATATAAGCGTACCTGATGGCATAACATGGGCTATCTGCAAATTTTCTCTCGCACTTAGACCCATTGATGCCAAGAACATCATCACAATTACTGTTAATAACAGATTTTTTTTCATTTTAGAATCCATCGTGATTTTATATAAAATTTGAGTTAATTGCAATATATGTATTAATAATTCTCTTTGCAAACACTATTTATATCTGTAAGTAATCCTGCCTTTAGTCAGATCATAAGGAGAAAGCTCCACGGCGACTTTATCTCCCTGCAATATCTTAATAAAGTGCATTCTCATTTTTCCAGAAATATGTGCAAGCACCTTATGCCCATTTTCAAATCTCACAATGAACTGAGTATTTGGCAATGTCTCTTCTATTATCCCATCTATCTTTATTAAATCTTGTCTTGCCATCAATAATTATTTGTGTGTATCTAATTTAGCTTAATTTCGCAATGTTAATATAATCGGAGTATTATCATTTATTACAATCGTATGCTCAAAATGTGCCGCTGGACTATGGTCCCTTGTAACAACTGTACTTCTGTCCTGCGCTGTATAGCACTCCTTTGCTCCCATGTGCACCATAGGCTCTATAGCCAATCCCAATCCATTCACCAGCCTTTCATTTGGCAATGTCCGTTTTTGCAAAAGTGTTGGCACGAAGTTAGGAATTGAGGGTTGCATGTGCAATCTCTTGCCTATTCCATGTCCTGTCAATTCTCGCGTTAATGTGTAGCCATTAGACTCACAATGTGTTTGCACCGCTCGTGAAATATCAAAGACCCTGCCTTTATCCACCGCCTGTTCTATCCCTTTAAACAGGGACTCTTCCGTTATTTTAAGCAACCTTGCCTTTTCAGGCGAAATATCGCCAACAGGATATGTTACGGCACTGTCTCCAAAGAACCCATGTATTTCCGCACCGCAATCAATAGATACTATCTGTCCAGCCTGCAACTTCCTTTTGCCTGGCAAACCATGCACAACCTCCTCTTCTATTGATATGCACAATGTGCATGGAAAGCCATTATAATTTTTAAACGCAGGCTTAGCGCCTCTGCTTCTGATATAATCTTCTGCTATCCTGTCAAGCTCTACCGTCTCTATGCCAACCCTGATATTTTTGCTGACCAGCACAAGTGTATCGGCAACAATCCGACATGCCTCTTCCATTAATTTTATTTCATTTAATGTTAATGGCTTTGGCAATCCCATTGCTTATGCTCCTGAACGTCCTCTGATTCGTCCACTCTTCATAAACCCATCATAATGCCTCATAAGCACGTGAGACTCTACCTGCTGCAACGAATCTAATGCAACACCAACCATGATAAGAAGACTTGTTCCTCCAAAAAATTGGGCAAAATTCATACCTACATTAAAAATATTGGTAACGAACGTAGGAAGTACAGCTATCAAGCCAAGGAACATAGCTCCCGGCAATGTGATTCTTGTTAAAATATGGTCAATATATTCGCTTGTTGCCAAGCCGGGCTTAATTCCGGGTATAAAGCCGCCCTGCTTTTTCATATTGTCTGCCATATCCTTTGGATTGAAGATAATAGCCGTATAAAAGTACGTAAAGAACACTATTATCACAAAGTATATCATAGCATGAACCCATGAATCGGGACTAAGCCATTGCGCCACAGTACCTAATGCAGCACTCTCAGGAAAGAAATATAAAACAGTATTGGGAATGAACATTAATGTCTGAGCGAAGATGATAGGCATAACACCTGCTGCATTTATCTTTAACGGCAAATACTGGGTAACACCACCCACCGTTTTCCTGCCAACCTGACGCTTAGCATATTGTACAGGTATCCTTCTTGCACCTTGAGACAGCATAATCACGACCGCTATAATACCCACCAGCAAACAAAGAGCTACTATTTCCACAATCCAATGTCTTGAGCCTGTTTGTACAAGTAAAAATTCTTGCCATAAAGCCGCAGGGAATCTCGCTATAATACCAATCATAATGATAAGAGATACACCATTGCCAAGTCCTCTTTCTGTTATCTGCTCTCCAAGCCACATCATAAATATGACACCTGCCGTCAAGAGCAATACTGTACTTAGCACAAACAAGAAACCTCCAACAGGAACAACAGGAATTCCGCCCGCCTGCTGCGCCTGCAATTTTATGGAAACTCCCCAGGAATTAAATACACATATAACCACCGTGAACATTCGCGTCCACTGATTAATCTTCCGCCTGCCTTCTTCGCCCTCTTTTTGTATCTTTTGTATAGACGGCACTATGATTCCTAAAATCTGAAAAACAATTGAGGAAGTAATGTAAGGCATTATACCTAATGCAAAAATGGCAGCATTAGAGAATGCTCCCCCTACAAACATATCAAACAAACCGAACAGTGTATTGCTATCACCTGCATTTGACATCTCCAATGCAGCCACATCTATACCCGGCAGAGTAATATGTGCTCCAATCCTTACAACAATAAGAACACCTATTGTAAATAATATTCGTTGCTTTAACTCTTCTATTTTAAAAATATTTTTAAATGTCTGAACAAAATTAGCCATTAATCTTTACCGTCCCTCCTGCAGATTCAATCTTTCCTTGAGCAGAATTAGTAAAAGCATTAGCTGCAATATTAATTGCACTTTTGATTTCTCCGCTGCCAAGCACCTTGTAAGGTATGTTTTTTTTCCTCAATACTCCAATTTCAAAAAGCAAAGCTGCATCTATAACAGTAGAAGTCGATATTCTGTCGGCATCTATCAATTCTTGAATACGCCCTACATTTACCTCTTGATAATCAACTCTGAATCTGTTTGTAAAACCAAATTTAGGAAGCCTTCTATTCATAGGCATCTGCCCGCCTTCAAAACCCGGACGTATACTAGCGCCAGATCTTGACTTTTGCCCATTATAACCGCGCGTGGATGTTCCACCGTGCCCTGAACCAGGTCCTCTACCTATTCTCTTTTTTGAACTTGTTGCGCCCTCAGCGTGTCTTAAATTACCAAGATGTTTCATTTTATTAAAAATTTTTAATTTTTGTTATTATACTTTGCATCTCATTAAGCATTATGGCTTAGCAAGATTGTTCTTTATGATTTTTTTAGTCTGTTAGAGCAATTACTGTCGTGAACTATTAAGTCCATTTACGCAATTTCTTCAACTCTAACAAGATGTTTGACAACTTCAATCATGCCTCTGATTTGTGGATTGTCAGGCAATACATTAAAATAATTAGGTCTGCCAAGCCCTAATGCTTCTATAGTTCTTTTTTGATTTTCTTTTCTTTTAATAGCGCTTCTTGTCTGTACAATTTTTAACTGTCCCACTTCTAACCTCTATCCATTTATAACTTTATCTAAAGAAATTCCACGTCTATTCGCAACTGATGCAGCATCTTCCAAGTGAGTCAAGCCATCAATAGCTGCCTTTATTGAGTTATGCGGATTTGACGATCCAAGACTTTTGGTCAATACATCTTGTACTCCACAAAGCTCTAACACGGCACGCACACCTCCCGATGCTATAACGCCTGTACCGGCAGTCGCTGGACGAAACAACACCTTTGCTGCTCCAAATCTACCTACAACCTCATGAGGCAAAGTACCATTTTGTATGGTTACCTTGACTATATTTTTCTTAGCCGCCTGTGTTGCTTTTGTAACAGCATCCACAACTTCGCTCGCCTTTCCCAAGCCATATCCGACATGTCCGTTACCATCCCCCACAACAACTATTGCGGAAAAATTAAATCGACGTCCACCTTTGACTACTTTCGCTGTGCGACCGACATAAACAAGTTTATCTCTTAATAATAAGTCTGTTTCTCTTACTTTAGACACTAATGCCCCCTTATTAAATTTATTTAATATTAAAAATCTAACCCTGCTTCACGAGCTGCCTCAGCCAGAGCCTTAACCCGTCCCCTGTAAACATTACCATTTCTGTCAAAAACCACCTTGCTTACTCCTGCATCTTTTGCCCTCATAGCTATTGCTTTGCCAACCGCCTGGCTAACCTGAGTTTTTGTCATATCAGATTTAATTTCACCGCGTGTTGCTTTATCAATAGATGATGCCGACACTATTGTCCTTCCTTCTGCATCATTTATAAGTTGTGCATATATATGCTCTGTGCTTTTATACACACTTAATCTTAATCTATCTGGCGTACCAAATATCTTTTTCCTAATGCTCAGCTTTCTGCTGTTCTTTCGTTTTTGTTTTAATGCTTGGATTTTCATCTTTAATATAATAGGTATAACTTCTATTTTATAAAATTTCTTCCTCTGCTGCGAGGATATTTTTTAAGTTATGCAAGTATACAATGATATACTTTGAGACTCTTACAGCAAGGATTACTTCGATGCAGTCTTTCCTGCCTTTCTTCTTACATATTCGCCTGCATAGCGAATACCTTTGCCTTTGTATGGTTCTGGTGGTCTTATAGCTCTAATTTTTGAAGCAACCAAGCCAACTACCTGTTTGTCATGCCCACTTACCTTTATAGTATTAGGTGCCGGTATTTCAAAAGATATGCCTTGTGGCGGTATAAACAATATTGGATGAGAATAGCCCATATTCAACTGCAGTTTTGCACCTTTCATTTCTGTTCTATATCCCACACCTTCTATTTGCAACACTCGGCTAAATCCTGTCGAAACTCCAACCACTGCATTGCTACACAGAGTTCTTGTCAAACCGTGCATGGCTCTAACTTTTTTATTTTCACTGTCTCTACTAAAAGTTATGGTATTATTTTCAAAACTATATTTAATCGCTTCTGGTATTGCTACTGACAATTCTCCCAACGGTCCCTTGGCTGTAAGCATCAGATTTTCAATCTTTACCTGAACATTACCCGGTACATTTATTGGCAATTTCCCTATTCTTGACACTTTTTATATCTCCTTTACAATAAAAAATAAATTACCATAGCGAACAAATAAATTCACCACCCACATTAAATTTTCTTGCTTGTTTTTCATTCATTACTCCACGTGAAGTAGAAATAATAGCTGTTCCAAGCCCATTTTTTATTCGAGGCAGATTGTCTGCTGACACATAAACCCGCCTTCCCGGTTTACTTATTCTGGTTATTTCACGGATAGCATGTTCGCCGCCTGAATACCGTAAATGAACCGTTATTTGAGATTGTATCTCACTTTTTACTTCTTCAAAATCAGCAATATATCCCTGTTCTTTCAATATTTCCGTAACAGCTAACTTGAGTTTAGACCCCGGAATAGTTACTGTTCTATGCTTTGCATTGCCTGCATTTCTTATTCTTGTTAAATAATCTGCTATTTGATCTGTTACTGGCATTTTTACTCCTTATTTATTACCAACTTGCTTTACGAATTCCCGGAATCTTACCTTCCAGCGCTAATTGTCTAAATTGATTACGGCAAAGTCCGAATTTCCTATATACACCTTTGCCCTTGCCTGTTACAGAACAGCGATTACGCAACCTTACAGGAGAACTGTTGCGAGGCAATAACTGCAAACCTTCCCAATCAGCAGCAGCTTTTAGCTCTTCGCGTTTCTTGCTGTATTTTTCTACTAATCTTTTTCTCTTTTCGTTCCTAGCGATTACACTTAATTTTGACATGCTTAAACTCTTTTAATAAATGGAAAACCAAATTCGGCTAATAGTGCACGAGCCTCTTCATCATTGCGTGATTTAATTACAAATGTAATATCCAATCCGGATATTCTTGCAACTTTATCTACATCTATTTCAGGAAAAATTATCTGCTCTTTTATACCAACAGTATAATTGCCGCGTCCATCAAAACCTTTGTCAGAAAATCCACGGAAATCTCGAATACGCGGAGCTGATATATTTATGAACCTGTCCAAAAACTCATACATTCTTGAGCTTCTTAGCGTAACTTTACACCCTATCGGCATACCCTGGCGTAGTTTGAAATTAGAAATCGCTTTTCTTGCCCTTGTAACCACAGGACGCTGGCCTGATATCAATTCCAATTCATTAACAGCACTTTGCAATAATTTCAAATCCTGAGCTGCACCGCCTATTCCCATGTTTAAACATATTTTCTCCAACTTGGGCACCTGCATTATTGATTTAAAATCATGCTTTTTCATCAATGAAGGAACTACTTCGTTCTTATAATAATCTTTCAACCGCGGTGGCGAAGGTGGAGTTGCAACCTCTTCCAATCGTTTTCCTTCTGGAGGAAAATCTCCCCTTTTGCTTGCAGCTTGTTTGCCACCTTGTGGTTGATTTTGAATTTTTGGTTTTGCCATTGCTATTATCTATACAATACTATATTTATTACAAATCCTTTTTATTGGTGCGAGCGAATCTGATTTTTTCAACTCTACCGTTACTTTCTTTTTCCCGTATACCAACTCTAGTTGTCTTTTTATCACTGTCAAGAAGCATTACATTTGAATAATGTATAGGCATTTCCTTATGAATAATACCTCCGTTCTGATTGTTCTGATCAGGCTTCGTATGCTTTGCTCTTACATTAACCTGCTCTACAAGTATCCGCATTTTCTCGGGAATGACTTCTAACACTCTGCCATTGCTGCCTTTATCATTACCAGATATTACCTGTACAATGTCATTTTTTTTTATTTTTAGCTTCATATTTATATCAAACTTGTTTAATGTTGCTTCTAAAATAACAACTATGAATTAAAACACACTAGAATTATTAATAAAAATTAATAAAACAACTACAGCACTTCTGGTGCCAAAGAAACTATTTTCATATAATTTTTTTCACGCAATTCTCTTGCTACTGGTCCAAAAATACGAGTACCCTTAGGTTCGCCTTTATCATTAAGAATAACTGCTGCATTTTCGTCAAAACGAATGTATGAACCATCTTTGCGGCGTATTTCTTTTTTAGTGCGAACAACTACTGCTTTTTGTACAGTTCCTTTCTTTACAGGAGCATTCGGGGTAGCTGCTTTAACAGCGACAACAATAACATCGCCAACTCCAGCATATTCCTTGCCATGTCCACCCAAAACTCTAATACAACGAACTCGTTTTGCTCCTGAATTATCAGCTACTACTAAATTTGATTCTTCTCTTATCACTTTTCGCTCCTAATTTATTTCGCTCTTGAAACAATAGTTTCCAATATCCAACGTTTGCGTGCACTTAATGGACGCGACTCTTTTATCTTTACTATATCCCCAATGTAGCAAGTGTTTTCTTCATCATGAGCCATAAACTTTTTAGTACTTTTAAAATACTTCTTATATAATGGATGCATAACATGACGTTCAACAGCTACAACAATAGTTTTGTCAGCTTTATTTGAAGTTACTTTTCCCTGTAAAATTCTTTTATGAGATGTTTTTAATGTTGATACAGTTTTTTCTTCCATTTTTTCATCCATTATATATTATTGTTTTGACGTTCATGAATTATAGTATTCATTCTTGCAATATCTTTCTTCAACGTTTTCATATAAGCTGTATCATGCAACTGCTTTAAAGCATGCTGAAACTTTTGTTTCACAAGCGTGTCTTCAGCATCAGTTAATACTTTTAGCAATTCATCTGTAGACAAATCTCTTAAATCTTTTGCTTTTCTTGCTTTCATTATTCTGTTACCAAGTCAATACGTGAAACAAATTTTGTCTTAATTGGCAATTTGTGCGCAGCTAAACGCATCGCCTCCATTGCCGCTTCCCTCGATACACCATCTACCTCAAACATAATGCGCCCCGGTCTAACAACTGCTACCCAACCTTCTGGATTACCTTTTCCAGAACCCATACGAGTTTCTGCTGGTTTTTTCGTGTAAGGTTTGTCAGGAAATATTCGAATCCATACCTTACCATCTCTTTTCAAATATCTATTTATCGCAATACGAGCAGATTCTATTTGCCTGTTGGTTATCCAATATGGCTCTAACGCTTTCAAGCCAAACGAACCAAATGTAACAAGCGAACCTCTTTCTGCCTTGCCTCTCATTCTGCCTCGCATCGTTTTACGATGTTTTACTCTTCTTGGTGATAACATTTTATTTTACTGTAAATTATTGTGTATAATTTTTTTTGGATACAACTATTTGTGTTTAATTATGAATAAAAATTCATAATTATTGTCCTTTTCGTTATATTTTATCTATTTTCGTCGCCACGCTTACCGATGACTTCACCACGGCAAATCCACACTTTCACTCCGATAATGCCGTATATCGTCAACGCTTCTGCTGTGCCGTAGTCAATATCTGCTCGCAATGTATGCAAAGGCGTTCTTCCTTCTTTGTATTGCTCGGTTCTTGCCATTTCCGCACCGCCTAATCTGCCAGAACACATTACCTTGATGCCTTGTGCACCTTGACGCATTGTTTCTTCAACAGCTTTTTTCATCACTCGACGAAAGCCACCTCTTGCAGCCAATTGCCCTGCAATGCTGTCAGCAACGAGTGTAGCATCAAGTTCTGGCCGTTTTACTTCATTTATATATATTTTGACGTCTTGTCCCGTCAATTTTTTCAATTCTTCTTCCAGTAAAGTTATACCAACGCCACTTCTTCCTATAATCATTCCCGGACGAGAAGAATCTATGGTAATGCGCATCATCTTTACTGTTCTTTCTACCAATATGCGAGATATAAATGCTTTGCTATTTCTAGTTTTAATATAATTGCGGACTTTTATATCTTCTGACAACTTGGATGCCATATTTTTATTGTCAAACCAATTAGCATCCCATGTTTTTATTACACCAAGCCTAAAGCCAATCGGGTTAGTCTTTTGTCCCATTATTCAACACTCCTTACTTATCTGTTCCGACAATTATAGTTAAATGATTACTTCTTTTTTTAATTGGCATTCCTTTTCCGTGGTCAGCTTCTCTAATTCTTTTAAAAAATGGCCCATTATTTACCATTGCTGTTTTTACAATCACTTTGTTGTCATCTATACGCTCACCCGCTTCGTCAGCCTTTTGATTCAGATTTGCTATTGCAGAACGAAGAACCATTTCAGCTTCCTTTGCAGCATGTTGAGGATGAAAACGCAATATAGTCAAAGCTTCGCTTGCTTTCTTCCCACGAACCAAGTCTATAACCAGCCGCATTTTTCTCGGCGATATTCTTATATTTTTTTGTAATGCTCTTGCTTCCATCTATTTCTTTCCTTTTGCATCTTTTCTATGTCCTGCATGTCCTCTATAAACACGCGTCGGAGAAAACTCACCTAACTTATGCCCTACCATATTTTCTGTAACAAACACGGGAACAAAATTTTTACCATTATGCACAGCAACCGTATGTCCTACAAACTCAGGTGTAATGGTCGATGCTCTCGACCAGGTTTTTACAACTTGCTTTTTATTATTTACATTTAACGTATCAACTTTTTTCAAAAGTTTTACGCTCACAAATATGCCTTTCTTTAAAGAGCGGGCCATATATATTCCTTAAGATTATTTCGATTTCTTTGAACGAACAATATATTTATCAGAGTGTTTATTCTTTTTTCGTGTTTTCAGACCTTTGGTATATTTTCCCCAAGGCGTTCTTGGGTGCTGTCTGCCACCACCAGATTTTGATGTACCTTCTCCACCACCCATTGGATGGTCAACAGGATTCATCGCCATAGCTCGAGTTTGTGGTCTGACGCCAAACCAGCGTGTTCTACCTGCCTTGCCATAAGAGATATTTTCATGGTCAGTATTGCTCACCGTTCCCAACGTTGCATAGCAATTGTTAGGCAGCATTCTTATTTCGCCTGAGGGCAATTTAATCTGCGACATTTTCCCATCATTAGCCACAAGCTGAGCAGCATTGCCAGCAGAGCGTACAAGCTGTCCACCTTTGCCAGGTTTCATCTCTATGTTATGTATGAACAAGCCTACCGGTATTCTTCTAAGCGGCAAAGCATTGCCATCCTTAAATTCTGCTTCCGGACTTGCAACAATAACATCACCAACTGAAATTTTGTCAGGAGCAAGAATATATCTTATCTCACCATCTTCATATTTTACAAGAGCTATACGAGCGCTTCTATTTGGATCATATTCTATTGTTTGGACTGTAGCGGGTATATCTATTTTATTTCGCTTAAAATCAATAATTCTATAATTCCTCTTATGTCCACCGCCACGATGTCTCGAAGTAATTCTTCCCGTGTTGTTTCTGCCGCCAGTTTTTTTCAAAGGAACAAGCAACGGCTTATACGGCTTATCCGTCGTAATCTCTGAAAATGAACTTACTGAATAAAATCTTGTTCCGGGAGTTATAGGTTTAAATACTCTTAATGCCATTTTTATCTTTAATATTGAATATTAACAAATTTATGATTATTCTTCAGATCCAGCGCCGCCTACCAACTCTATGGAGTATCCCGGCAATAAAGCAATATATGCCTTCTTTCTTAAACTAGTTTTGCCGCGGAGGATACCCTTACGAGTATATCTCTGTGAATATTTGGGTTTAACTCTAAGAGTTCTTACAGACTTAACCTTAACTTCAAACATATCTTCAATAGCTTTTTTTATTTCCAATTTATTTGAATTTGGCTCGACCTGAAACACATACTGGCCTTCACCAGTGTTTTTCATCGCTTTTTCTGTAAGTATCGGTTTTTGTATTATTTGTCGCATTTTATAGTTGTTTTATTATTCAAATAATTAATTTTTTTTAATAATTAATTCAAATGCTTTACTATTGGCTCTATAGCACCTTTAAACAGTACCAGTTTTTTATGACGCAGTATATCATAAGCTGATATTTTGTCGGCTATATTGACTTCCACTTTTGGTATATTGCGAGCAGACATATATACATTATGTTCTGAACCTGGCAACAATACCAATACTGAATTATCTGCTATTTTCAAAGCCTTAAGAATATTTGCAAAATCTTTAGTTTTTATTTCAGACATATTAAAATCTTCTATCACTATTAGATTTTGCTCTTGCAACCTGACACTAAGTGCAGATTTTCTTGCCAATCTACGCACTTTGGCGGGAAGTTTCATTCTATAATCAATTGGTTTAGGACCATGCACTGTTCCGCCACCTGCATATTGAGGCGACCGAGTAGAGCCTCTTCTTGCCATGCCCATTCCCTTTTGACGTGTCGGTTTCTTGCCGCCGCCTGAAACTTCAGAACGTATTTTAGTCTTTTTAGTGCCTTGCCTTTGATTTGCCAAGTAAGTAACAACTGCTTGATGCATAACATGTTCATTAGGCTCTATAGCAAATACACTATCTATTAATTCTGTTTGTCCGACAACTTGTCCTGTCCTATTATATACATCTACTAACATTGCTGCCCCTTATGCTTTTACTATTTCCAATAATGAATTTGGTGCCCCTGGCAAGCCACCTTTAAATAATATAATGTTCTTATCTGCCAACACTTCAACTACTTCTATATTCCGGACAGTAGCCCTTTTGTTTCCCATTTGCCCAGCCATTCTCAACCCTTTAAATACTTTTGACGGATTTGATGAGCCGCCAATCGAACCAGGATGCCTTGCTCTGTTATGCTGTCCATGTGTCTGCATGCCAACACCGCCGAAATGATGTCTTTTTACAACGCCCTGAAATCCTTTACCTTTGCTTATACCGGAAATGTGTACTTTATCACCAGTTTCAAATATGCTCGCATTTATCACATCGCCAACCTTATAATCTGCAACCATATCCCTAAATTCTTTTAAATGCTTCTTATAAGGTATGCCGGTCTTGTCAAAAAGACCTCTGACAGGTTTTGATACTTTCCTACTTTCTATATCTTTAAAACCTATCTGTATTGCACTATACCCGTCTTTTTCCTTAGTTCTTAAAGAAACCACTGGACATGGACCACATTCAACTACTGTTACAGGAACTATTCTGCCTTCCGGCGAGAATACGCTTGTCATTCCTATTTTTCTGCCTAAAATTGCTTTTGTCATTGTTTTCATGTTCTCTCCCTTAGTATGCCTTTATCTCAACATCAACGCCAGCCGGCAACTCTAATCTCATTAAAGCATCAACTGTTTTTTGCGTAGAACTAAAAATATCTATTAATCTTTTGTGAATCCTTGTCTCGAATTGCTCTCGAGACTTCTTATCCACATGCGGAGAGCGATTTACGGTATAAACACTCCGGCGTGTCGGTAGAGGAACAGGTCCTGAAACTGTTGCACCTGCATTCTTTATTGTAGTTACAATCCTTTCTGACGATTTGTCTATTAATATATGATCGTATGATTTTAAACTTATTCTTATTCTTTGTGTTGCCACGATACTTTCCCTACTTTTAAAATTATTCTCTCCACCATTCTGAGAGAAAAGGGGTTATCCCTGTTTTTAACTTTCCACCTTCCCTGCCTTAATTACAAGGAAGGTTGGAAAATTATTTTTTATTCATAAATTATTCTATTATTTTAGTAACAACGCCAGCGCCAACTGTCCTGCCACCTTCACGAATCGCAAAACGCAACCCTTCTTCCATTGCAACCGGAGTAATCAATTCAATTGAGATTGCATCCAAATTATCGCCGGGCATAACCATTTCTACACCGGCAGGCAAAGTCAGAGAGCCAGTAACATCTGTTGTTCTAAAATAAAATTGAGGTCTATAGTTGTTAAAGAACGGCGTATGTCTTCCACCTTCTTCTTGTGTCAAAACAAGCACTTGAGCTGTAAACTTTGTGTGAGGCTTGATTGATCCTGGCTTAACAATAACCATACCGCGTTCAATTTCATTCTTATCAATGCCGCGCAATAAAAGTCCAACGTTATCTCCAGCCACACCTTCATCAAGCAACTTGCGGAACATCTCCACACCAGTACAAGTTGTTTTCTTTTGAAGACCGAAACCTACGATTTCAACTTCTTCATTAACTTTCACGATGCCGCGTTCAATTCTTCCGGTTGCAACAGTGCCACGGCCAGTAATTGAGAACACGTCTTCAACAGGCATCAAAAACGGCTTGTCAACATCGCGTTTTGGAGTAGGAATATACTCATCAACAGCTTCCATCAATTTATAAACACATTCTTGAGCAGGATCATCCGTTCTGCCATCGGTTGCAGCTTCCAATGCTTTAAGAGCAGAGCCAGGTATGATAGGAATATCATCTCCTGGAAATTCATAACTTGACAAAAGTTCTCTAAGCTCCATTTCAACAAGCTCCAATAATTCAGGGTCTGCAATATCCACTTTGTTCAAGAAAACAACAATTTTCGGTACACCAACCTGGCGAGCCAACAAAATGTGTTCACGTGTTTGCGGCATAGGTCCATCAGTTGCAGCACATACAAGTATTGCTCCATCCATTTGAGCGGCGCCTGTGATCATGTTCTTGATATAATCGGCATGTCCAGGACAATCCACATGGGCATAATGCCTTTTATCTGTTTCATATTCAACATGCGATGTTGCAATTGTAATCCCACGAGCTTTTTCCTCGGGCGCATTATCAATTGAATCATACGAACGAGCGGCACCCGTTCCAAACTTATTAAACAAAGACATTGAAATTGCTGCTGTCAATGTAGTTTTTCCATGATCTACGTGACCAATTGTACCAATATTCACGTGAGGTTTCGAACGATCAAATTTCTCTTTTGCCATTTGAATGCTCCTAATTTTATGTATTTATTTGTTAAAAAATGAATTTCTTTTGATTTTCAAAGCTAATATTGCTTAGCAGGCTCATAATGTGAAAAAAACATTGAATACGAAGCTCTACCTTGACTTAGCGATCTTAATTTTGTAACATACCCAAACATTTCCGACAAAGGTGCTTTGGCTTTAAGCTGTTGTGCGCTACTTAGATGGTCAATGCCTTCTATCCTCCCCCGCCTTGCATTCATATCAGCGATTATGTCGCCGACATAATCTTCCGGTGAGGTAATCTCTATTTTGAACACGGGTTCAAGCAAAACAGGCGATGAAAACCTTATAGCATCCTTTACGGCAATAGAGGCAGCTATTTTGCAAGCTATATCTGTTGTTGTTTCATCATATTTTAAATCTATAAGCCTAACTTCCGTATCTATCATAGGATAGCCTTGCTGCCCTATATTCAAAGCCTCTTTTGCGCCCTCAACCGCTGCCGCTATAAATTCTTTCGGTATTTTTTTATCAGCTATTAAACTCTCAACTAACAGTCCCTTACCCGAGGCAGGCTTTAACAGCAACCTTACAACAGCAAATATGCCTTTTCCACTTGCCCTGTCAAACACTCCTTCCTGCTCTATTTCCTGTCCTGCCATCTCTTTGTATGCCACCTGCGGCTTACCGGCTCTCGCTTCTATTCCAAATTCTCGCTTCAGCCTGTCAATCATTATTTCAAGATGAAGTTCGCCAACGCCACTTATAACTATCTGCCCACTTTCTGCGTCATTTTTATATCTAAATGTTGGATCTTCATCCGCTAATTTCTGCAAAGAATCCAGCAACTTGTCCTGCTCTGAAAGCGTCTTTGCCTCTATGGACTGATTAATAACCGGCTCCGCAAATCTTATTTTTTCATACAGTATGGGATGTCTAATATCTGCAAGAGTATCGCCTGTTACTGTAAACCGCAATCCGGGAATTGCCACTATTTCGCCAGCTGTAACCAGATCAATTTCTTCTCTTTTGTTGGCATGAACTCTTAATATCTTAAGTACCTTTTCCTTCCTGTCTGCACCTGGATTATAAACGGTATCACCAACTCGCAATATGCCAGAATATATTCGTACATAGGTTAGCCTTCCTACATAAGAGTCTGTCATCACCTTAAAAGCTAACGCCGAAAACGATTCATCATTTGTCAATCGAAGTGTTTTCTTCACATTCAAATCATTAGGGTCGTAACCCTCAATAGGCTTAACCTCCAATGGTGAAGGCAAATAATCTACAACTGCTTCTATCAAAGGCTGTATGCCCATGTTTTTTAAAGATGAACCACACAAAACAGGCACTATATTTCTTGCCAGTGTACCTTTTTTCAAAGCAAGCCTTACCTCATCCTCTCCTATGCTTTCACCTGACAGGTACTTTTCAAGCAGAACATCATCATTTTCACAAGCCGCCTCTACCATTTTTACATGATATTCTTGAGCAAGCTCCTTATAATCATCAGGGATAGCCGCTTCAATAATATCAGCACCATAACTCTCTCTCTCGAATACTAACGACTTCATTTTCAACAGGTCTATAATACCCTGGAAATCACTCTCCGAACCTATTGGTATTTCTATTGCAACCGGATTTGTGTCAAATTTTTCCCTTATCTCATCCAACACCTTGAAGTAATCAGCACCAACCCTGTCCATCTTGTTAACATAGGCTATCCTCGGCACTTCATATTCATCCGCTTGACGCCACACTGTTTCTGTTTGAGGCTGAACACCAGCCACCGCACAAAATATAGCGACAGTACCGTCAAGTACTCTTAACGACCGCTGCACTTCTGCTGTAAAATCCACATGGCCGGGCGTGTCGATAATATTTATCTCATAACCACGCCATTCAACAGGAGTAACAGCCGACATAATAGTGATGCCTCGTTCCTTCTCCTGCGCCATAAAATCCATAAATGCAGTACCATCATCCACCTGCCCTATTTTATGCAAATATCCAGAATAGAACAAGAATCTTTCTGTAGTTGTAGTTTTTCCTGCATCAATATGCGCCATAATTCCGACATTTCTTATTTTAGATTTATCTTCTATGTTCAGCATATTGCTTCAGGTTTATTAAATTGACAAAGAACGAAAATTATCATATTACCATCTAAAATGAGCAAATGCTTTATTAGCTTCTGCCATTCTATGTACATCATCTCTCTTTTTAACAGCCGAACCTTCTCCTTTCGCTGCTGCTATCAATTCATTTGCCAACCGTGCAGACATGTTATGATCACGACGTGCTTTGGCATAAGTCTTAATCCAGCGTATGGCTAATGCCTGCCGGCGTTCGTCCCGCACATCAACAGGCACCTGATATGTCGCACCTCCAACCCTGCGAGAACGCACTTCCAATACTGGAGCAACATTATTCATCGCCTGCTTAAACACTTCCATTGGCTCCTGCTTTGTTTTCTCTGCAATCATATCCAACGCATCATACATTATCTTGCGGGCAGTATTTTTCTTGCCATCGCACATAAGATAATTGACAAATTTGGAAATAACTATATCTCCAAATTTTGGATCAACAACTATTCTTCTCTTCTCGGCACGTCTCTTTCTCATATTTTGATTTAACTGTTATAAGTGCTATGTACTTCTAATATCTTACTTAATATAATTTTGTAAATTCAACTATTTCTTAACTGCCTTTGGTCTTTTAGCTCCGTACTTGCTTCGCCCTTGATTACGCTTCTCAACTCCCTGCGTATCGGCAACTCCTCTTACAATGTGATACCTGACACCCGGCAAATCCTTAACCCTGCCGCCACGTATAAAAACCAATGAGTGCTCTTGCAAATTATGCCCTTCACCCGGTATATATGCCGTAACCTCAAAACCATGCGTCAATCTAACACGAGCTACCTTGCGCAAAGCCGAATTAGGCTTCTTAGGAGTTGTTGTATATACACGTGTACATACGCCTCTGCGCTGCGGGCACGCATCTAATGCAGGTGATTTACTCTTGTAAGTTACCCTTTTTCTTCCTTTTCTAACTAACTGACTTATAGTTGGCACTCAACATCTCCATTTAAACAATGCAATTTACAATAAAAAAAATTATGATTATCTTTGGTTTGCATATTCAGCAAAAAAGATAGACTACAAAATTACGCATTTTTTTTATTCTGTGCAAATTTTTTTTACTTTTATTTGAAACTTGTTCAAAACAAGGTACAAAAATACATATATTTTTTATTTTGTGCAAAACATTTCATTTTTTATCAACAAATTGACATGCTTTTAATGTATTCTCCACTCGCCATATTACTTAACGGGAGTTTTTATTTCAATGCGTACCGTTCTTGACAGCGCTCTACCTTCGGGCAAGGCATTGTTGAAAATTAATCTTTCACTGCCAGCAGCATCTATGCTGACACTGTTGCGACTGTCTATTTGCATGTTTTTCTTGACTTCTTCGCAGCGTTTTCTTGCAAGATTTTTGTTATACTGAGTATCGCCCGTTCTATCGGCAAATCCAGATATTATTACACGAGAATCCGGCTGGATATTTGTCTGCGCATCTTGTAATAAATGCTTATCTAATTGAGAAATCTCAGCCTTATCATATTCAAACAAAATCAAGGAATAGCGCTCAACTTTCATATCGCCTTCGATTTTTTGTCGCTTCTTCTTTATAGTTTGCTGCTCAATTGTGATTTCCTGCACAACATCTTTTGTTTGTCCTATAATATCTTTGGCTTTAAAAGTTGCACGCACAGGAGCTTCCAAAAGCGGTACCGGATCATTGCCAATATCCCAGATAATATTATCATTTGTGGCTCTGCCGACAAATCGGCGAATCGGCGTATTGCCTTGCGCAACCTCTAAAACATAGTTATCAATTCCAGCTTCGGATTCAATCTGTGTTTCAAATTCAATTTGCGGAGGATTGGCAACCCGTTCTATCTGATACAGTTGCACAGGTTCTATCAATTTGAAATCCGTTGTAACCAACTCTACTTTTTGATTTTCTTCAATAGCATCGTTCAATGATTTCGGATTTACATTTCTTTGCGGAAGCTGTCCCTGTTCAATAGAAAGCTGGTTTTCGCTAATATTCCAGACATTTATGAAATATTTTTTAACATTCTCTGCTCTTTCACGCCATATATTCGGATTATTCCTGTCCTTGCCTTCGCCGCTGGAATACCCTTTGATTACGATTTTTGAATCTGGATTTTCATTCAGCCTTTTGCCTACTAAATTGAGCATATTGTAATACACGTCCATCATATCAACCTTCAAACTGTCTTCTGAAAAATTGGAGCGGTTCAGTTGGTTTAAGAGATTCATACGGGTTTTTGAAATATCAGCATCGCCGTCAGGAAAATAAACGACAGGCAAAACAGGAAAGCGTTCGGTTGTTTCAAATTCTTCGATAATAACCGTTGGATTAAACTGGCGCTGTCCATTATTTAAGCCAAAAGCCTTGAAACTTGCGGTTAAAGCTGCTGTTGCAGGCTGGAAGAGCTTGTATTTTTCAACAATAACGCTATTAACATCATTGCCAAATGTTTCGCTGCTAACCAGTTCAACATACGCCTCTTTTACATCATACCGCTTTTCTATTATCGTATCACGCTCGTATCTTACGTTATTTACAATTTCTTCAGATTTATAATATGGGAATTTCACTCCCACGCCAAGTTGGAAATAATTAGCTTTCCAGTCGACGGCGGATACATTAGTCAAGGCAAGGTTATATCGAGCTTCTGGGATTAAGAAGGAATTTTTGCCGATAGGCAACTGATATGCCAAGCCCAAAGATAAGCCGAACTGCATGGGATTGATATCAGGTATTTCCTGGTTTGTGTAATTGTTTCGAACTCGCGTGCCGGTAGTAGTGTAGACAACGCTTGCAGGACTTGTCAGTTCTTCACGCATATCCATGCTGTTGCTAAATAAAAAACCAAGGTTCAATCCCGCTGAAGCAAACAGGCTATTCCATATATTATAAGAGGCATACGGATTTAAATTAATTAAATTTAATCTTGAATCCAAATAATATGTAGCCTTTGCCTGCGTTACAATCGAGCCATCTACCGATTGAACTTCCGTGTTGCCGATAGTATTGCTTTCCGCAAACTCAGCTCCCACAGAAGCATAGCCCAGCCTTGTGCCAAAAAGCCACTTGGCGTCATTGCTTATCGGCATTTCAAATAAACCGCCGAGCGAAAAACCAACTCCAAAAGCCGATTCATACTTGGGGCAGCATGTGGCAAAGTCTTTGGATAGCGTCGTAAAATCTGCGCTGTGCATGTTCAAATTTACATCCAAAAAGCCGCCAAAATAGTAGGCAGGCTTTTGGTTTATTTGCAAATTAGCTGAATCTTTTGGATTATCATTTTGCTGTGCAAAAACCGCAAAATTTGAGCAAAAGCAGGAAATAAATATTAGAATAATAGTAGATTTACCTTGTAAGCGTGAGGCAGTATACATAGTTAGACCCAACTCGAAATATCAATAAAACAATTTTAACTGCTAATATACTATTTTTTGCTCAAATAAAAACCAATAAATTTACGGAATTAGAGATGCAACAGCATACATTTATTAAAAAATATTAATAAATGTACAGTATTCTTTAAAGCACAGTAAATCTTTGCTATAGCTAATAGCGCTAAACAATCCTACATAATTTTATTTTATGTTATTATTGGCTGTTTTTAATTCATTTAAATTGAAAAAAAAATTTAATACAGCATCTGAGATTCGTTTACGGATTGCGCTGTGAAGAAAAATGTGGAACCTTTGCCTAACTCACTTTCAACCCAGATTTTGCCTCCAATCTTTTCTACAAATTCAGCGCAAATAACCAAGCCAAGCCCTGTTCCCTTTTCATCGTTTGTACCGTTGGTGCTTCTGTTTTTCTCAATATTGAATATACCGGACTTGGTTTCGTTTGACATGCCGACCCCATTGTCTGAAACAGAAAAAAGCACCACTTTACCATCGACATCTGTTTTAATGTCGCTTGGCAATTTCTCTTTGCTTACTTCTTTGGCTTTGATAGTGATATTCCCACCCTGCGGCGTAAATTTAATAGCGTTGGAAAGCAGATTCCTTAAAACTGTGTTGATGAGATTCAAATCGGCATAAACCATAAGGTCGGGCGCAACATCAATAGTAACGCTAACTCCTTTTGTATCGAGATTTAGCTTGAAAATATAATAACAGGTATTCGCTATTTCCAGTGGATACAGAACTTCAAAATTTACTTCGATTTTATTGGATTGCGATCTTGCCCAGCTCAAAAGATTTTCCAGCAAATCGGACAAATGCTTAGTGGTTGAGTTTATATCAGTTATTATATCCAATCTTGTTTTTTCGTCAAGGCTTTTGTTTGACGCAAGAATGTTTGTAGAATTGAGCAATATGTTCACAGGATTCCGCAAATCGTGCGCTATAATTGAGAAGAATTGGTTTTTAGCGTTGTTCAATTCGTGCAGCGATTTATTTTTCGCCTTAAGCTCTTCATTCAGTTTATTAATTTTGCTGTCGGCATTTTGCGTTTTCTTGCAATGAACATACATAACTATCACCACCGTGATAAGCGTTATACATATTGCAATCAGCGCATCTATTGCATATATATATTGCTTCTCCTGTTTGCAAGATTCTGTTTCTGCAAGGCTTTGATTGTATTTATTAATTTTTTTTAATAAATCGAGCAAGACTTCTTCTTTAATATCAGCTTTATTCAAAGAATCAAAAATACGATCACATTCTCTTAACGCTTCCAGTTCTTTTGTCTGTTTCTTGTTATTTTTATATATGTTAGCAAGAATATGCCATGCTTCGCTCGCTGTTTGCCAATCATTTGTAAATGAAGCCTTTTCAATAGCTGTTCGAGCAAAATATTCAGCCGAATCGAATTTTTTTAAATTATAGTAACACTTTACCCGCAGCAGGTTAACCATATTTAACAGGCTGTTTGCTTCTACATTTGCATATAATTTAATGAGCGAATCTGTTTTATTTATATAAATCATCGCAGTTTCAAAATCTTCTTCCACGAAATAGCATAACGACTTGTAATACATTGTGCTGCAAACAAATCCGGTGATGGGCATATTACCGTGGTCAAGAATAAAGCCATACATGCTGTTTATATATGATTTGGCATTGTTAAATTTTTCTCTTGCACTTTCATCAAGTCCTTCTCTGTTAATTTGCTCCAGATAACATGAGGCAAGATTGACATTCACGATATATATTAAGCTAGTATCACGTACAGGCTTAAGGAATTTTTTGGCTTTGACAAAATAATCTTCTGCCACATATTTCGCTCCCAATTTCCAGCAAATAATTCCAATATTATTATATATTCTTGCAATGCCAACAGTATCTTCCATGCTGCTATATGCCTTTAATGCCTTTATGTAATACTCGATTGCCTCTACATAATTGTCAGTCATAGCATGAAAATTGCCCATATTTTTATTAGCATCAGCAGCGCCGCGAACATATTCAACTCTATCTGAAATTTGCAAGGCAGTATTAGCCGCCCAAAAATATGTTTTAGGTTCTGTTATCTGTATAACTATCGAATTAAGAAAATTTACTTTTTCCTGTGAAGTTGAAAACTGATTAGCTAACTCCATAATATCTGTAGTATTCTTTATATCTTCAATTTGCGTAAATTCGCTCAATAAGTCGTTAGACTTGCATATATATGTAAAGCACAGGAATGAAACGAATAATAGTATCGCTGATTTATACATTGTTTATTTGATTATCTTTGTAAAAGAAAATAAAGCGCATAATGCTAATTTTTAAGACTGATATTTAAGTGTTAATTTATTTGTTGAAAAAGCTATGTCGCAAATTTAACAGTACTTTAACAAAAAAATATTAGTTTTAAGATTTACATTTAATAATGTGGTCAATTCAGCATTTACAAATATACGTGAGATATTTTGAGGTTATGTCAGTAAAATTATGGAATGCTTCAGCAGTAATAATGAAAAAAAAATCATAAAAGAGTTATCCTGTTCAAATCTAAGTGCCGTGTCGAAGCTTTTCTCGCCGGCAGAATGTTGATATGGAAATCGAATTGAAACAACCCTATTTCAACGTATTTTTCAGTGTGCCTGCATTGGTTAAAATTAATTCAAAATAAGTCGCTTTGCCCGCAGTGCCGCCTATCGGGTCAAGCTCTGCCAAGTTCAAGCCCAGCTCAACAGCAATTGTTTCCACCGCCTTTGGATTCAGCTGCGGCTCGCAAAATATTGCCTTAATATTGGCTTGAGATATTTTTCGGGTCAGCTCCACAACATATTTCGTGCCAGCCTCTTTGCCCGGATATTCCTCAATCGAACCGCCGTAGGTCAGCCCGAACTCCCTTATAAAATAGGCAAATGAATTATGAAAAGTATAGATTGGAATATTTCTTATATTGGATAGCATTGCAGCAATACTGTCCTGTAATTTTGCCAATTTTTTATCAAAATTATCACTACGTTCTTTATAGTATTTTTTATTGATTGTATCCAAACCAATAATATAATTTGTGAGCATCGGCAGAATGGAACGCACTATTTGAGGACTAAGCCAAACATGCGGATCCATTGAATTTATATTCTTTTCGTGCCTGTGTTCAGAATGGTCGTGTTCAATTATTAATTTTTTTTCATTTATAAACGATGCCAGCTCAACATGATTGTATTCAGTACCCGCTACCCATTTATCAAAATTATTCGATACATAAAATATTGTCTTGGCTTTGCTTATCTTCCTTAAATCTGAAGGCTTAGGTTCATAAATATGTGGCGAAGCACCTACTGGCAATATCACATCAATATCAAATTTATCGCCTGTGATTTCAGAAATTATAGCCTTCAGCGGGTATATGCTAACAGCGATATTCTGCTTAATTTCATTAGGCTGCCTGTTCTCGCACGCTTGAAGCAACCATATTATAAATAAGGCAATTATAACTTTAAATATTTTCATAATATTTACTTGCTTATACATTTTATTAATTTTTTTTCATAAATGATATGGCTTGTTTGATTGAACCATTGTTATTGCGCAGCATTGTTTGCGCCTGTTCAAAAGTCATGTTGCAAAGCAGCATCAGAAGAGCAGGCTTTACCTGCCAATTTGTCTCATTCAAAATTTGCTCGGCAGTGAACAGGTCAACCTCCGCTATTACCATAAGAATACGTTTGGCGCGCTCCTTGAGCTTATTGTTTGTCGGCTGCAAATCGACCATAATATTGTTGTATGTTTTGCCTGATTTTATCATGCTCGTCGTTGTAAGCATGTTTAATATAAGCTTTTGTGCAGTTCCAGATTTCATGCGGGTTGAGCCGGCAACAACTTCTGCTCCAACTTGCGGGCATATCAAAACGTCAATATTAATATTTTTTTCAGCTACCTTTTTTAGCATTTTTGATCGGCTGTTAGTTGAGATAAATATCGTAAATGCCTTAAGTTTATTGGCTTGACGCATTGCTCCAATCACAAAAGGCGTCCTGCCCGATGCTGCTATACCACATACCGCATCATTATGCGAAATACCTAAGTCCACCATCTTTTGCATGCCGTCATTTTCGCTGTCTTCAGCACCTTCAATTGCGCGAAAAGCAGCTTCCCGACCGCCTGCAATCACGCCTTGAACAAGATGCGGCGGAGTGCCGAAAGTTGGCGGACATTCAGCAGCATCAAGCACGCCAAGCCGCCCGCTTGTTCCCGCACCAACATAAATCAGCCGCCCGCCTTGCCGAAACCGCTCAACAATATTGTCTACAGCGATAGCAATATGCGGTATTTCCTGCTGGACAGCAATTGGCACAAGCGCGTCCTGCGCATTAATTATAGACAATATCTCCTCAGTCGAAGCAATATCAATATTGGCAAATTCTTCACTTATTTTCTCAGTATCCAGAGCTGCTATTTCTTCAAAAAGTGTGAACATTATATCGATTTATTAAAAAATATTCATAAACAAACAATGAATCGGAATAATCATGTACAAAAATAGGTTTTTTTTCTTTCCGATACATGCTATTAATGGAAAAAATGTTAATTTGGCGCATTGTTATTTAACATTATAAATTTTAAAACTCACAGGAGAGTTATGCCTTTTATTCCAAATACTGATTCAGATAGACAAAAAATGCTTGAAACGATTGGCGTTTCATCTTTTGACGAATTAATAGAAGCAATTCCACAAGAAATTAGATTGAAAAATGATATGAATTTGCCGCCTCAGCTATCAGAGATGGAAGTAGTAAAATTACTTGACAGTTACGCAAAGAAGAATATCTCAACAGCGACACATGCTTGTTTTATTGGCGGCGGTGCATACGACCATTTTACACCTGCTATAGTTGGTGCAATTATTGAACGGCCTGAATTTAAAACCTCATATACTCCCTATCAGGCGGAAGTTTCGCAAGGCACATTGCAATCCATTTATGAATACCAATCCATGATTTGCCAGCTGACAGGCATGGATATATCTAATGCTTCGCTATATGATGGCGGTATGGCTGTCGCCGAAGCTATAATGCTTGCTGCAAAAAAGACAAATCGCAAAGAAATAATATATGCCGGAACCGTAAACCCGCATTTTACAGAAACAGCAAAAACAATTAGCGCAGGTATGCACCTTGTTTTCAAAAATATAGTTTCTGAAGACGGAACTTGTGATTTAAAAGAGCTTGCAAGTGCGATTAATGATAAAACAGCTGCTGTTGTTGTACAGCAACCTAATTTTTTAGGTAATCTTGAAGATGTTGTTGAAATTGAAAAAATTGTACATGCAAATAAGTCTTTATTCATTGTTGCTGCAAATATAATTAGTCTTGGAGTACTTGAAGCACCAGCTAATTATAATGCTGATATTGTTGTAGGCGAAGGACAAACACTTGGTTTGCCATTGAATTACGGTGGGCCATATATTGGTGTTTTTGCCTGTAAAACTGAATTTTCTCGTTTGATGCCTGGAAGGATTTGCGGAATAACTCAAGATATTGAAGGTAAGCGCGGCTTTGCACTGACACTTCAGACTCGAGAGCAACATATTCGCCGTGATAAGGCAACATCAAATATATGTACAAATCAAGGTTTATACATGCTTGCTGCTACTGTTTACATGGCAACTATGGGCAAGGAAGGTATAAAAGAAGTAGCTGAGCAATCTATGTTCAAAGCTCATTATTTAGCTGAAGAAATTGCAAAAATACCCGGATTTAAGGTGAATAATACTAAACCGTTTTTTAATGAGTTCTTGGTTGAAGCGCCTGTTTGTGCCTGTGAAATCATTGAAAAAGGTATTGCAGAAGGTGTTTTGGCGGGTTTATGCACCAAAGAATATCCTAATATGAAGCAAGGATTATTAATTGCTGTTACCGAAAAACGCACAAAAGAAGAAATGGATAATTATGTTAATTTCCTGAAGAAATTTGCGAAATAGCATGCAATATTTGTAGAGACGTAATGTATTACGTCTCTACGTTTTATTAAAAAATATTCATAAATAATGTAAATCAGTATCTATAACACATCGTGAAAATAAAAATTAAATCGCTAATAAAATAAAACCAATGACAAAACTATGTTTAGGTGATTGCAAGGAAGAATTGAAAAAAATCAGTGATAATTCTGTTGATTTAATTATTACTTCGCCTCCTTATGCAGACCAACGAAAAACAACTTATGGCGGAATTTCCCCTGATAAATATGTTGAATGGTTTTTGCCAATTTCCCAAGAATTACTGCGTGTACTGAAACCAACCGGCACATTTATTTTGAATATAAAAGAAAAAGTTGTTAATGGTGAACGTAGCACTTATGTGTTGGAATTAATATTGGAAATGCGAAAACAAGGTTGGCTTTGGACGGAAGAATTTATTTGGCATAAGAAAAATTGTTTTCCCGGTAAATGGTCAAACCGTTTTAGAGATGCTTGGGAGCGGCTCTTGCAATTTAATAAAGACAAAAAATTCAATATGTATCAAGATGCTGTGAAAGTTCCTATTGGCGATTGGGCAAAAGATAGATTGAAAAATTTAAGTGATACGGATAAAATTCGTGATAATGCAAAAAATGGAAGTGGATTTGGCAAAAATGTTTCTAATTGGGTTGGAAAAGCGACTGTATATCCAACAAATGTAGTGCATTTGGCGACGGAATGTAATAACAAAAACCATAGTGCTGCATTTCCGCAAGAGCTCCCTGAATGGTTCATAAAATTATTTACTCAAGAAGGCGACACAGTTCTTGATCCATTTATGGGTTCTGGAACAACAATTGAAGTAGCTGATCACATGAATAGGAATACAATTGGAATTGAAATTGTTCCTGAATATTTTGAAATGGTTAAGCAAACTTTATCTCCAAAAGAAAATGATTTATTTGAAAAACAAGTAACAAAATATGAAGCACCTAAATATTCAGGATATTATTCAATACGTTGAAGAAAATATTAACGATTTTCATATAAGGCGAATAAAAAATCTTGATAATTTGGTGTTATCGAAGGTTTTGAAACGCAAAAATCCATATTTATTCAAAGCAAAAAACGTATTGACGGCGGAGCAAATTATTCGTGGAATAGTTGATGCTCATATTTCTTCAAATGAAGAAACTATTTTCGGAAATTGGTTGGAAGGTTTAGCAATTTTTGTTAATCAGAAAGTATATAACGGCTGGAAATCAGGTATTATGGGAATTGATCTTGAATTTGATAAAGATGATATTCGTTATATTGTAACTATAAAATCTGGTCCAAATTGGGGAAATAGCAGTCAAATCAAAAAGATGCAAACAGATTTCAAAACAGCTAAGAAAACATTGAGGACAAGCAATTCTTTGTTAAACATTGTTGCAATAAATGGTTGTTGTTACGGAAAGGATAATAATTCTGACAAGGGCGATTACTACAAATATTGCGGACAAAAATTTTGGAATTTTATTTCTGGCAATGAAAATTTATACGTAGAAATTTGGACGCAAGTCGAAAGAACGCAACGATGAGTTTATGAATTCTTATTCACAAATCATCAATAAGTTTACTAAGCAATTCATCAATGATTTTTGTAATGATAATGGCGAAATAAATTGGACAAAGTTAATACAATTTAATTCTGCTACGTTTTATTAAAAAATATTCATAAACATATCAAATATTGTGATTTTTAGATATAAATAAAATATAGCTAATGAATAAAAAATATTTAATATTTTCAACAATTGCTCTATTTATTTTTGCAATGATTTGGAACGGTGTGGTTCACACTGTTATACTTAAAGAGGCTAATTTGCAGGTGGCAAGCCTTATGCGTCCAGATATGGCGGACAAAATGTGGCTTTCTATAATTTTGACGCTGGCGATTGGGTTATTGTTCTCTTTGAATTATTTGAAGTGGTGCAGAAAATATACTCAATCGGAGACGTTGGGTTTCAGTGTTTTTTTTACTTTGTTTATGGGCGCTTTGGTCAATTTGAACCAATATATAGTTTATCCAATACCGCTAAATCTAACATTGACGTGGTTTGCATTCGGGATTGCAGAATTTTCAATATACGGACAAATAGCAAGATTTGTATATATACGAACTCAAAGATAAAGAATCATGCCCTACGTTTTATTAAAAAATATTCATAAATTATATAATATATAAAAAATCATGAAAGCAATAAGAATCATTTTAATTGTATTTGGTGTTATAGTTGCATTATTATTTGCAGCTTATGCTTATTATGGTGGGTTTAAAAGCATAGAATTTCACAAATCCGAACAAGGTGGCGAAACTATTGTTTATCAAGAGGTTATTGGTGATTATAGTCAAACTCCAGATGTACAAAATAAGATTTATGAAGTACTAAAATCTGAAAACATAGAGACTTCTAAAGGTATTGGAGTTTATTACGACAATCCTGATAAAACAGAAAAAAGCAAGATGCGCTCAGATGTTGGTTGTATATTGGAGCAAAAAGATATAGAAAAAGCATCGACTAATGAGGCTTTTGCAAAGGCAGGTTATCAAATCAAGGTTTTGCCGAAAGGAAATTATATCGTTACTGAATTTCCATTTAAAGGCCAACTATCTGTTTTAATTGGACTTATGAAAGTTTATCCTGCTTTCAAAGAATATATAAATAATAATAAGATTAATGAAGCTGGTGCAATATCTGAAATCTATGATATACCCAATGGCAAGATTATTTATAGAAAAGAAATTTTTTAGCTAAATCATTAAAAAATATTCATAAAATAAATTAAAAGGAGGAAATGTCATGAAAACTTTAAGAATTAAATTATTATTATTGACAGCAATAGTTTTTGTATTTAGTGCATGTAAAAGTACTGAAATTAATAATCCTAATAGAACATTAGAGCATGTCGCAACAGCATTAGGTGGCTGTACGATACCGCAAACAAAAATGACATTAAACTTCTTGAAAACGAAAATGAAAAAGATACGGTTATTATTTCCAAAACTGATGATTCATTGAATATATTTGTCGGACTTAATTATATTTGTGCAGCTCCATTTAGCACAGAATCTAGGATTCAAAATGATACAATTTCCATGTATATCATTGATACCTGTCCTGAGCCTGTGAGTTGCTATGCTAAATGCGATTGCTATTATACATTTGATTTTAAGTTTCTATCAGATAACGCAAATTATTTCTATAGAGTAAAATTATATGACGCTATGAAAAAAGATACTATTACAATAAAAGAAGAATTTATAAATAAATAATCTCGAATTATTAAAAAATATTCATAAACTATAAAAAGAAAAATATGATAATAGAAAAAACAATAGATGAATTTGTGATTCGCTTCCCAATATCCAAGGATATGAAAAATATTCAGGATTTTATTGATTATCTACGCTATAAAGAATTGACAGCGAATTATGCTGCAGAGCAATCAGAAGTTGATGAATTAGCACGAGAAATCAATAAAAAATGGTGGGAAAGTAACAAAAGCAAATTTAATGAATAAACCCATAAAAGTTGTTGTTGATACCAATATTGTATTCAGTGCATTGCTCAATTCAAACAGCAAGATAGGAAATTTGTTATTGGATTCGAGAGGTAATTTTGAATTTTATAGCTGTAAGTACTTGCAAAAAGAAATATTTCGGCATTTACCAAAAATTCAAAAATATTCAAAATTGGCCAATGACAATATGTTTGAATTATTAAATCTTCTTGAAAGCAAGATTTTATTTATTGACGAAGATCTGCTGCCTAATGAAACAATACGCATTGCTAAAGAATTGGTAACTAATGTAGATAATGATGACATAGCTTTTGTTGCATTAGCAAATCATATTGATGCTTTATTATGGACAGGGGATAAGAAATTAATTATGGGATTAAAAGCTCAAAATTATAAGTCAATTATAACCACTTTAGAATTGACAAGGCTTATAGAAATTAAAAAACGCTAACTTATTAAAAAATATTCATAAATAATTTTTGAAAAACATTATGGAAATACAAAAAATTTGGCATACATTACTCATTTTAGCATTAGCAATAGCAGCTGTAAGTTGTAAAGATAATACTAATGAGCCACTTGTTATAGATAATCCATCAATAGTAGGTAAATGGGAATTTATAGCTCGTGAATATAATGAAGGTGTATTTGGTTCTGATAAACGTATCATTTCTGAAAAGCCAAACGGCTATTATATAGAATATCTTGATAATGGAAAAATAGCAAGAGGCAATTATTTAACAGGCGAGTATTATTACGACAGTTGCACATATCAAATAAGCGATGTTTCTCTGCATAAAAGCTATTATAATGAAACATACGATGAAAAAGGTAATCATATTTATTGTACATATCAATACCGTTTTCTTACAAAAGATGAACTTCGGTTAGATAAAGGTGAAACTAATGCGGCGGTACTGGATATTTATAAAGGAGATTACTTTATTTATAGAAGAATAAATAATTAATAATAATTTAATAAACATATTAACAAATATATTATGGATTTTTTTAATCAAATACCTGAAATACTAAGTAATTTACAAAACAGTGTTCCTTTTTATAGTATAGTATTTTACTTTTTTGCGGCAATCATCGTTGCATCAGGTTTAATGACTATATTTTCTAAAAAATTGATGCACTCAGCCGTTGCATTGCTATTTGCTTTCTTTGGCGTTGCAGGTTTGTACGCAATGCTTGCAGCCGATTTTATCGCCGTTACGCAGATAATGGTCTATATTGGCGGTATTCTTACACTTATAATTTTTGGCGTGATGCTTACAACCCGCATTATTGATGTTGATATAAAATCTGGCTCATTGCGGAAGGTGTCGCTTGTTGTTGGTTCGGCTGTGGCTGTGCTTTCGGGGGCGTTTTTAGCATATATGTTTGTTAATACCGAATGGAAGCAAGCGCCTGTTGATAAACTCCCTGATGGAACTATAAATCAAATCGGCAACTTGTTATTAACTAACTACTTAGGTGCTTTTATTGCTGCTGCCGTGTTACTGCTTGTGGCATTTATCGGTGCAGCGCTAATAGCCCGCAGGAGGAATTAAGAATATGCGGCATGATTTAATTGTATCAGAAAAAACAGTTATCAATACAACGGCAGAACGGATTTGGGAAGTACTTACAAATCCTGAACTTATAAAAAAATACCTGTTTGGTACGGAAACTATTACAGATTGGAAAATTGGAAGCAAGATTATTTTTCAAGGCGAATATGATGGAAAGCGATATAGCGACCATGGCTATATTTTGGAAAATATTCCATTCCAAAAATTAAAATATAGCTATTGGACTGCATTTTCCGGATTGGAAGATATTCCTGAAAATTATTCCCAAATTACTTATTTCTTGGAAACAATAGAAGACAAGAAGATAGAATTTACGTGGACACAACAAGGCTTTGCAACTGAAAATGGCAGAAATCATTCGGCGGAAGGCATGGCTGGATTTTTAAATGAAATCAAAAAAATAGCCGAGAATAATTAATTTTTGTTCATAATTTACAAATAAAACATGGAAATAGGATTAAATCATTTTCTAATAATTAGTGCGATATTGTTTACATTTGGCGTGTTTGCAGTTTTGACTCGAAAAAATGCCATTATGATTCTTATGGGATTAGAACTTATTCTAAATTCAGCGGCGCTTAATCTTGTTGCCTTTTCGCGATTTGGCGGCATGAATTTTCAAGGTCATGTCGCAACCATTTTTGTGATTGTTTTGGCAGCTGCGGAAGTTGCGATTGCACTGGCAATATTTTTAAATATTTATCAAAATTACAAGCATATTAATGTTGATGAAATTAACGAATTGAAGGATTAGATAACTTTATGCAGCCACAAGATATATTTTCAAAATTACAAAAACAGTTCGGTGAAAGCATTTTAGAATTTACAGATAAGCCGAATTTCGATCCGTTTATAATTGTTAAGCCTGAAAAAATCAAAGAGATAAGCATGTTTCTTCGAGATGATGAAGAATTACAATTTGATTATTTAACCAATTTAACAGGCATGGATTATAAGGATTCATTGGGTGTTGTTTACCATATTTATTCCATCAAATTTGGTCACCGCATTTGCATCAAAGTTCAGTTAAATAGAGAAGAGCCAAAACTGCCATCGGTCGAGCGTGTATGGAAAACTGCCAACTGGCACGAGCGCGAGGCTTATGACATGTTTGGCATTATATTTGAAAACCACCCCGATTTGAGCCGCATATTATGTCCGGAAGATTGGGAAGGCTTTCCGCTCCGCAAAGATTATGCCGCTCCAACTTCATATCATGGAATGGATGTAACGCCGAATAAGGTGTAAATAGTCAGTATACTATTATGAATTATTTTTAATAAAACATAACATAACGAATATAAATTATGGCAAGAAAAAGAATACTCGATTTTGAATATAGCGATATAGAAACCGACAGACTGGTTATCAATCTCGGTCCGCAGCACCCCTCAACGCACGGTGTCTTGAGGCTTGAAGCAGAACTTGAAGGCGAAATTGTATCAGAGATATGGCCTCGCGTTGGCTATCTGCATCGATGCTTTGAAAAATGTTGCGAAAACTCGACCTATCCGCAAGTTATACCGTTTATTGACAGACTGGATTATATTTCATCAATGAACAACGAGCTGCCGTACGTTTTGGGTATGGAAAGAATGCTCGGCATAGAAGTGCGGGAAAAAGTTACATATATCCGCACGATACTGTGCGAGCTAAACCGCATAGCCAATCACCAAATAGCATCAGGC
The DNA here is from genome assembly GCA_031550405.1 of Kapaibacterium sp. (SeqCode). Lineage (GTDB taxonomy): Bacteria > Bacteroidota > Ignavibacteria > Kapaibacteriales > UBA2268 > JAVBOP01. The sequence continues at coordinate 3,293 of JAVBOP010000075.1, read as the reverse complement.
ACTTTCGTTATGGATGCAGGCGGATATTCGCCTTTCCTGTACTTTTTTATCGACCGCGAGATGATATTGCGGATATTTGAGAAATGCTCCGGCGGGCGGCTGCTATATAACTATTTCTGGATTGGCGGGCTTCAGCAGGATATTTATCCGACATTTAAGGAAGATTGCCTTGAAGTTATTAAAGCTGTGCGCTTTCGGCTGGAAGAGGCGAAAAAGCTGTTTCTGTACAACAAGATATTCCTCGAAAGAACCGCTAATATTGGTATTCTGCCGGCAGATGTTGCCATCAATTTTGCCTGTTCCGGTCCGGTGCTTCGTGCCTCTGGCGTTCCTTACGATTTGCGAAAAGCGCAGCCATATCTGAATTATGATAAATTCGACTGGGATGTTATTGTTGGCAAGGGCGAAGTTGGAACTGTGGGCGATTGCTGGGATCGAGCCTGGGTAAGGCTCAAAGAAATGGAAGAAAGTTGCAAAATCATCGAGCAGGCATTAGCACAAATGCCAATGGAAGGCGATGTGCGAGCCGCACTGCCAAAGCGCATCAAGCCCGAAGCAGGAGAATTTTATTTTGCCTGCGAAAACCCCAAAGGCGAACTTGGCTTTTACATCGTCAGCGATGGCACTCCCAAACCTGCACGTGTTCGATGCCGCGCAACCAGTTTCGTGAATTTAAGTATATTGCCTTATATTTCAAAGGGTTACATGATAGCAGACTTAATATTGATTCTTGGCAGCATTGACATTGTACTGGGCGAAGTCGACCGCTAAACAAGTACTGCATATTGCAGAATTATACCTCGCATGCCTCACCATGCGAGGTATTTATTTGTTAAAGAGACCCTCCATTTATAAAAAAAATATTTATGAACTATGTAGAACGGAATGTTGTTGGAAGATAATATATTTTGTATTAAATTGCACTAAATTAATTTGAAGCTGTGTTTCATAAATCAGTAAGTGTTAAATGAATAAATTATTAATACTTTTTATGTTTTGCCTCATGCCCAGCCTGTCTATTTTTGCCCAGCCTGCTGGCGATATCCAAATAAACCCATATCATAAAGCTTATGCTGACAGCTTGAAAAAGACAGAATACAAGCCGTTTTTTCCGATATGGGGCAAGCAAGCCACAAAGCAAGGCATTGATATTCCATATCCTTACGGCATAAGTCCTACATATTTTTATATGAAGCAGGAGATGAGCTTTGCCGATACGAAAATTGGTTTTAACAATGGTGAAATGCAAGATTTGACAAATCTGCTGGCTTTTGGTACAATAGTAAATACTACCCATATTTTGACTGTCCGGCCTGATGTCTGGATACTTCCATTCCTTAACGTGTACGGTGTTTTTGGCTACGGCACTTCGCAGGTTACTGTTCCTATAAAAAAGATAGCCAATAAGGCAGTTGATTTTTCTACAACCCAGCATTTCGGTGTCAGTTCATTAGGCTTCGGTCTAACGTTGGCGGGAGGTTTGGGTCCGTTTTTTATTTCGCTTGATAATAATATGAATTGGGCAAAGGTATCGACGCTTGAAAAGTCTGTGCCTGCTTATAACCTTGATACTCGCATTGGGCATTGCTTTGTTGATCCGGTGCATGCCGACAGAAATGTTACCGTTTGGGTAGGCGCCTTTATGCAGACTATTAGCGCCAAAACGATAGGCAATATCGCCATGTCGGAGGTTATAGATGCGAGCCGTGCGGCAGAATTAAAAGAAGCAATTGAGGAAAGCGACCTGAAACCCGCTGTAAAAAAAATTTTAGAAGATGGGATAGACAGTCTGGAAACATCCACCGTAAATTATGAGTTAAATAAAAAGGTAGCCGAGCCGTGGAACCTGATATTTGGCGCTCAATACCAATACAACAAGCATTGGCAGCTACGCATGGAGGTCGGTACATTCGGCAAGCGCACGCAGTTTATGTTGAATTTAAATTATAGATTTCAATAATACACCTGTTACCACTATTATGAAAAAATATTTATTATTATTTTTGCTATTCCCTTTGAATATATATGCTCAGGATGATTCGCAAGATACAGCCCGAAAGCAGTCTTTTCTCCAGCGCTATCAAGCCAAACAGGCTATAAAGGAAAAAGAAGGGCGCTTCATGATAACGCCTGTGCTTGGACCCGGATATACTCCCGAACTTGGCTTTTCGCTTGCAGGCGGCGCACTGCTGTCCTTCAAAACCGATAGAAGCGATACGGCGCTCCAGCGGTCATCCATACCTGTTACAGTCGGATACAGCACCACAGGCGCTTTCTTTGCATCGGCAAAGGCAAGTACTTTCTGGCATCATGATAAAATTAGAGGCTATGCGGACTTTTGGGTCAAAAACATGCCCGACAACTACTTTGGAATCGGCTATGATAACGGACATAATGTCATAAAAAGCGACAGCACAACGAAATATAACCGCACATGGTTTCAGATAAACCCTAAAGTATTATGGCAGTTCCAGAAGAATTGGCTTATAGGAGGAGTGCTTGATATAAATTACACTAAAGGCAGCAACGCCTGCCAAATGGTTGCAAGCGACCCCAACTATGCGAAATATAACGACAAACCGTTTAATGCCGGACTTGGCATTGAGGCGCAAATAGATTCACGCGATGTTGCCGTATCAGCATGGAGCGGCTGGTTTGTAGATTTACAGGCGATACTATATGGCAGCTATCTGGGCGGAGATAATAACTATGAAGTGGCTTCGATTGATATACGCCGGTATATCCAGCTGTTTAAGCCCGGACAGATTTTGGCATTGCAGCTCAAAGGGCGCTTTGCCATGGATAACGTGCCTTATGGCGAGATGTCGCAGCTCGGCACTCCATTCGATTTGCGCGGCTATTTATGGGGACAATATCGTGATAAGTGCATGTTGTTTGGCATTGCAGAATACAGGCACTCCTTCTACAAGGCTAATGGCGAGCGGTCGAAGCATGAGGCTGCAGGCTGGATTGGTGCAGGCTCTATCGCTCCCGACATGGCATTTAAGAACTGGCTTCCCAATTGCGGTATTGGCTATCGCTACGAGGTGCAGCCCCGCATGGCACTGCGTTTGGATCTCGGCATCGGCATGCAAAACATAGGCTTCTACTTCAATTTCAACGAAGCATATTAGCATAATACATAGCCGATTATTAAAAAATATTCATAAATCTCCTCGCAAAAATAAATCGAAAAAATAATTTGGTGGTAAAATAAAAATATGTTATGCTTGCAATGTAATCGTTACAATTACAATAAACAAAAAGAGTTACAGAAATCAATCATTAACATG
>JAVBOP010000076.1:0-11605 GCA_031550405.1 Kapaibacterium sp. (SeqCode) | reverse complement strand
CTTTATTTTCAATAGCTTCTATCTGGTCTTCATTTGCATGACCGCCATCTGCAAGTATTGTTTTAAAAATAAAATTTAATTCATTTTAAATGAATTTCACATTTCCTGCTAAATCTATTTCACAAGGTAGTTGCTGCTGATCGGGACTAAAAGGAATTATATAACTCATAAAATTGTATATAGTTACCAATATTTTTTTTAATAAATTGGTTGGTTTATAAAAAAAAAGTCCGCTACTTTTGTAACGGACATATATTGTTTTATATGGTTTATATGGTTTTCAAAACTTTTGTAATGACGTCAATAGCTTGGTCTATTTCCGGCTTCGTTATGTCTAAAGCAGGGCGGAAACGAATAGAAGTTTCGCCACACGGCAAAATCAGCAAACCATTCTCCATACAACCTTTGGTGAACTTGGAGCGGTCGACGACATTGTTGAAATCGAAAGCACACATCAAGCCCATTCCCCTTGCCGACGAACAGATATCAGGAAATTGGCTTACCATATTTTCCAGTTTTGCCTTCAAATGATTGCCCATATTTTTAGCATTTTCGACCAGATTTTCCTCTGCTATAATCTCAAGATAACGTCCTACACGAACCATATCAATGAGATTGCCGCCCCATGTCGAATTTAAGCGACCGCTTTTTTTGAAAACATTATCCGGCACTTCATCCACTCTTTCGCCGCAAATCATGCCACATACCTGCGTTTTCTTACCAAAAACCATTATATCTGGATTTGCGCCAAGCTGCTGATGCGCCCACATAGTTCCCGTAAGGCCAAGCCCGGCTTGCACTTCATCAAAAATTAACAAAGATTCATTTTCGTCTGCAATTTGCCGCAATTGTTTGAAAAATTCCGGACGGAAGTGATTATCGCCGCCTTCACCTTGAATTGGCTCAAGAATTATAGCTGCAATTTCATCTGGTCTATTCTTGTAAGCAGTATGTATTTCATCAATTGCAAGTTTTTCTGCTGCAATTGTTTTTGATATATTTTCATCATTTTCTGGAAATAATCTTTTAGGATTGGTAATCCTTGGCCAGTCGAATTTAGCAAACAATGCCACTTTATTTTGGTCGGTATTCGTCAGCGACATAGTGTAACCCGTACGTCCGTGAAATGCCTGCTTGAAATGCAGAATTTGCGTACCTTTTTCGCCTTTGCCTTTTGCCATATTTTTTCTGACTTTCCAGTCCTGCGCTGTTTTCAAAGCGTTTTCAATTCCAAGTCCACCGCCTTCAACAAAAAAAGCATATTTGAAATAATCAGGCACAGCTATTTTGAAAAAAGTATTGACAAATGTAGCCAGAATATCGCTATATATATCAGAATTTGCAATCTTGTTAACTGCAAGTTTTCCAATATAATTAATGAAATCATCATTATCCAGTTTTGGATGATTCATGCGAATAGGAATAGACGCGAAATTTGTGAACATGTCGATAAATTCTTTCCCTGTGCGGGCGTCGTACAGTTTGTTGCCACTTTTCGACAAATCAAGTACAAGATCAAAGCCATCAACAAGCATGTGATTAGATAAAGTCTGCATCACATCGCGCGGTTCTACATAATATTTTGGTTTGTAAGCCATACAATTTCCTTTATTTTTTTTAATAAACAATTGGCTTGCAATATAGCCAAAAGAAACGGATTCGCAAAATTACTTCACAATTATTTCTACTATTTGATAGCGCGCTCTTAATTTTAATACATGTACATAAAAATTCGAGAGTGTGAAAAATAAGGTTATAGTACAATAAAAAGGATAGGAGCAGATTGTGAAACCTATTGACAGGCATGCGATATAAACGATTTTGGTTATATTATTTCTCATTTTATATAATGATAAATAGATATAAATACTAACAAAATATGTAATTGTAATTAAGTATATTAAATTTAAAAATATTAACTGCTTTATATGATTTTTTTTTTTAATAATCCACTATACAATAAGGATATAATTTTGAGGCAATTTCAAAATTACTCCATTGGCAGCATCTCTATATTTTTTTCTAACAAATGTCGCAAATATACAAATAATCAATATCTTGCACTCTCACTCTGCCTCTAAAAAATTTTTGTCTCATTTTTGGGTAATTTTATAGTTGAAATTGTGTTTATAATTTATAAATAATTTATAATTGTTCGTATAGTTTGTCATATATCCGTAGAACTTAAATCAAGATAAAATTAAATATTCCAATAGGATTTTTGTCTCATTTTTTATCGTTATCTTTTGCTAACTATCTTGTGTAAATATTATATTCATAATACTTAGCAAATTAATACAAGGCGTTATAAATAATAGAAATACAGCAAAGTGGTAAGATTATTTTTTTGAAAAAAAATGAATTATTTTTAATAATCTACTATTCACTTCCTCATTATTCTATTTATTTCTGATTAAATTAACAAATAGATAAATCAGGATGACAAATAGAATTGTAACAAATATCATTAAAAATAATTCATAATACTGGCAGCTCAATAACTGTGGTATTTGAAATATTAATTTGAATGTTAAATGTAATTAAATTTTCATTTTGCTTTTGTCGACATTTTTTTTGTATAACTTAAAACACTTTTTCGTTTATTTTTAGTATCTTTACATTTTGTTAATCTAAACATATATAAAGAAAATATTTATGGACGAAAATCACACAAATAATGACAAGTTCGACTCTGAATTAGACAGCCAGAAGCAAAATTTCGATGCAGAAAAATATTCCAAACAGCAAGAGGAATATCGGAAAATGATGCCAAATTATGACCAGAATCCTGATCCATATATTTGGAGAATTGGCTTTGGACGGCGCTTTGCGGCGTATCTGATTGATGCCATATTTACAACTTTTCTCATGGTTATTGGATTTTATGCGACTGGGCTTGCGCAGGAAATTATGGGAATAGTTTCGCTGAATGACTATAATTTTATGACGCTTATGACGAACGAGCAATTTCTGGATCTGGTTAATCGGATTACTCCGCTGTCATTGGCTATTGGCACTGTTTATGCGCTGATGGAGGTGTTTTTTGCTGCCTCGCCGGGCAAAATGCTACTTGGAATTATAATCGGTACTGCTGACAAAAAATTTGCGCCGATACCAAAATTGTTTTTAAGATTTTGCATAAAAAATATTTCATATTTTGGAACTTTGCTATTTGTCATTACCAATAAAGAAATATTTAGCAGTATAGGGACATTTTTCAGCTTTATGATTTTCATTGGTTTTTTTGCGATTTTGGGCGCTAAGAGGCAAGGCTTCCACGACATGATAGCTAAAACAGCGGTGTATTTTAAAGATGAATTGAAACAATTTGATAGCAAATAAAGAAGATACCATATTTGAATTATGAATATTTTAATAATTGGGGCGGGCGGACGCGAGCATGCAATCGCCAGATGTGTCAAAAATTCTGAAAGTTGTAAAAAATTATATTGTATCCCCGGAAATCCGGGAATCGAAGATTGGGCAGAATGTTATGCAATAAATGCTAAACAGGTAAATTTATTGTTAGAATTTTGCACGAAAAATGCCATATCATTGGTCATAATAGGTCCTGAACAGCCGATTGCAGAAGGCTTGAGCGATATATTGCGAAGCCACGGCGTCAACGTATTTGCTCCTTCGCAGGCAGCAGCACGGTTGGAAACATCGAAATCGTTCGCAAAGTCCTTCATGCAAAAATATGGCATTCCCACTGCGCGATTTGCCACTTTTGAGAAATCACAAATCCATGAAGCAGAGAATTATATATCGAATTTAATTCCTCCCATAGTTATAAAAGCGGATGGATTGGCAGCGGGTAAAGGCGTAATAATTGCTGAAAATATTGATGAAGCCGTGCTTCAAATGAAAAAATATTTATCGGGAATGCTTGGCAAGGCAAGTGAAAAAATCGTGATCGAAGAATTTATGCAAGGCGAAGAGGCTTCTATTTTTGCAATTTGCGATGGCAATGATTTTGTAACTTTGGCTGCGGCGCAAGACCATAAACGCATAGGAAATGGCGACACAGGAAAAAATACTGGTGGAATGGGAGCGTATGCACCTGCATCATTGATTAATGAAAATATTTTAATAAAAATACAGAATGAAATTATCATACCAACGCTAAATGGCATGAAACAAGAAGGTTACCCATTCACAGGCTGCTTGTACGTCGGATTAATGATATATAAAAATGAGCCTAAAGTTGTGGAATATAATGTACGTTTTGGCGATCCTGAAACGCAGGCTGTTTTGAGTATTTTCGATGGGGATTTGGCGAAATTGCTGTATTCTGCGTCTATCGGAAAGCTTGATAAATCGGCAATTAATTCGGTAGCCAACGGAAATGCCTGCTGCGTAATTTTAGCTTCTGAAGGCTATCCAGATGTTTTTTCAACCGGTTACAAAATAGAAGGTGATTTGGGAGAAAAAGATGGCGTGGTAGTTTTTCATTCAGGCACGAAAAAAAATGACAATGGCGATATTGTTACTTCAGGCGGGCGAGTACTTGGAGTAACGGCGGTCAGTTCCGATATTATTTCCGCTGTTGGCAAAGCATATCAAAAGGTCGGCGAAATTGGCTTTGAAAATAAATATTATCGCACTGATATTGCAAATAAAGAGATACGCAATTTTTATATTTCAGATAATTAATAAATAATATTTTAAAATTATAAAAGTGATAAGTGCCCCCTTATTCCCACTCAATTGTTCCGGGCGGTTTGCTTGTAATGTCATATACTACGCGGTTTATGCCACGAACTTCGTTTGTGATACGACTCGAAATTTTATTCAGCACATCGTATGGAATCGGATACCAATCTGCTGTCATGCCATCAATTGAACTCACCGCACGAATAGCACAGGTGCTTTCATACGTGCGCTCGTCGCCCATAACGCCAACACTTTGAACAGGCAAAAGCACCGCAAATGCCTGCCATATTTTGTTATATAAATTAGCATTATGTAATTCTTCAAGAAAAATATCGTCGGCTTTTTGCAAAATCGCAATTTTTTCTTTCGTAATATCGCCCAAAATTCTGATGCCAAGCCCCGGTCCCGGGAATGGATGACGCTCAATAAACCAGCTCGGAATTCCAAGCTCAATGCCAATATTGCGAACCTCATCTTTGAACAGTTCGCGGAATGGTTCCAATATTTTCAGGTTCATTTTTTCGGGTAAACCACCAACATTATGATGCGATTTTATCGTTTGCGATGGTCCTTTTACAGAAACGGATTCGATAACATCAGGATATAGCGTACCTTGCGCAAGCCATTTACATTCCACATATTTAACAGCCTCGCGTTCGAATAATTCGATAAATTTATGACCAATGATTTTGCGTTTTTTTTCAGGATCGCTGATTCCTTGCAGTGCAGTCAAAAAGTCCTCTTGCCCATTAATAATATCAATCGAAATATCGAAATTTTGCTTAAAAAGTTTTAATATAGTCGCACTTTCATTGGTTCGCATCAAGCCAGAATCGACATGAAAACATATCAAATTATCGCCAATTGCCTTATGCAGAAGCACCGCTAAAACGGTCGAATCAACGCCGCCGGACAAAGCACACATCACTTTGTCATTTCCGACTAAGTCATTTATTTTCTTGATACTTTCGTTGATAAAATATGCCGAAGTCCAATTAGTTTCGCAGCCGCAAATATTGATAACAAAATTGCGTAAAAGTGTCGCTCCTTCTTCCGAATGATTCACTTCCGGATGGAATTGCACACCATAAATCTGCTTTTCCTTATTTTTTATTGCAGCAACAGGGCAAGTACTTGATTGGGCAATGAGTTCGAAGCCGTCAGGAATTTTAGTAACAGAATCACCATGACTCATCCATACAACGCTATTATTTTTCATATTTGCAAGTAAGTCATCGTTTTGCAATATAGTTAGCTTGGCACGACCATATTCACGATGTTCATCAATATTTTTGATTTCTCCGCCAAAAATTTGCGATGTATATTGCAAACCATAGCAAATTCCAAGCACAGGAATATTAAGTTCAAACGGATTAAAACTTGGCTTCGGAGCATCTTTGCTATAAATGCTTGATGGGCTGCCGGATAATATTAATCCTTTGGGTTGGAGTTCTAATAATGAATTTTTATTAATATTAAAAGGGTGGATTTCGGCATATACGCCTATTTCCCTTATTCTGCGAGCTATTAGTTGTGTATATTGTGAGCCAAAATCTAATATTATGATTTTATTTTGCATGGTAATTACTTTAATGAGTATTGAATCAATATGCAAAAATAAACAGAAAAATATGAAAATACACTAACGAAATTAATCGCAGCAATATTTTATATGATATATTTCTTGGTATCCAGAGCTGTTATTTCTTCAAAAATAGCTTACGCGAAAATTTTTTAAAATTTGTTTTTTATTAATTAGTAAACAGCCAAACATTTAGGTGATTATTAAAAAAAAAATAATTATATTGACGGCAAAAAAATCAAAGCAAACATCTCTTACGATAAGTTGGTATATATCAGGCAGTTATCAAAAACGCTACAGTGTTAGAACATTACCTGACTAAACTTCAAAAAAAAATGATGTTTCAGATGACCTTGCTGAATGTTTAAAAAATTTACCAGATAAACGTAATACCAACGTTCAAACCAAAATTGATTTATACATAACTACGTATAATATAAAGCGGTTTGCAAGTGTTGTATATGAAAAAATAAAATAAAAACAATTTATATTGTTATATAGAATATCCTCTTAATAGCTGAATGTAAAAGGTTAAAAGTAAACTCAATTAAATTATTTTTCTTATCTTTGTTCTTGCTTGAGAGGGAATGAAGGTGAATACATTTGGCAAAATTTTTCAAATATCAATTTTTGGAGAATCGCACGGTAAACTGGTTGGCATTACTGTTGATGGATGTCCAGCGGGTATTTCCATAAAAAATGAAGATTTTTTAATCGATTTGCAATGTAGAAAAAGTGGCGTGTTTGGTACAACTAAACGCACGGAAAAAGATTTGCCCGATATTGTAAGCGGAGTTTACAATGGTTTTTCTACAGGAGCGCCTATAACAATTTTATTTGAAAATGGAGATATTGATTCAAGTGGCTATAATAAAAGTTTGCCACGTCCAAGCCATTGTGATTTCGTAGCTTATAAGAAATTTAGTGGCTTTAACGACCATAGAGGTGGTGGGCATTTTTCTGGAAGAATGACTGTTGCTATTGTTGCTGCAGGAGTTATTGCCAAGAAAATAATCCGCAACATTAAAATTTCTGCTAATATCCTTGAAATTCACGGTAATAGAGATTTCAGCGAAGAAATTACTTTAGCTTTGGAAAAACATGATTCTATTGGCGGAATTATAGAATGCAAAATTCAAAATGTTCCTATTGGGCTGGGTGAGCCATTTTTCGATAGTATTGAAAGTAATTTGAGCCATTTAATTTTTAGCATTCCCGGTGTAAAAGGTATTGAATTTGGTGATGGTTTTGCCATGGCTTCTAAATATGGAAGCGAAGTAAACGACGTTATTTCAGACACTTCCGGAAAAACATCAACAAACCATTCCGGAGGTATAAATGCAGGTATGACAAATGGTAATGAAATTGTTTTCAGAGTAGCTGTTCGACCAGCGCCAACTATATCCAAGCCGCAGAAAACTATAAACTTAGAAACTAATAATCAGATTGAAATAGAATTTAAAGGCAGGCACGATACTTGCTTTGCATTGCGTATGCCACCCATCGTAGAGGCTGCTACAGCTGTTGTGATAGCAGATTTTTTATTACTGTCAAATAAATATAACAGTTACAATGAATAATCAGGAAGGTGTAATAAAATTTAATTGCATCTATAATAAAAATAATGTAGTTAATAGTGAAATGATTACCGATATTAATGCCATTAGAACTAAATTATTTGACATGAAAATGATCAATGCTCATAATGATGGTATTGGATATGGCAACATTAGCAAGCGTTTTGGCGACACAATTATTATAAGTGGCAGCGGAACTGGCTATAAACGCTTATTATCAACTGATGATTATTCTATGATATATGATTATTCAATAAAAGATAATACTGTTTATTGCAAAGGACTTACAGAGGCATCTTCAGAAAGTTTATCACATATTGCGATATATCAAAAATTAAAAAATATTAACTATGTCGTCCATATTCACAGTCTTGATTTGTGGAATTCAATGTTAAATAAATACCCAACAACAAATAGTAAAATTGAGTATGGAACTCCTGAAATGGCAGTGGCAATACAAGATTTATTAAAAAACATTCATAAAACTGCTGGTGTTATAATTATGGGTGGGCATACAGAAGGTATGTTATTTTTTGGAGAAGTATTGCAAGATGTAATAAGCTTAATTAATTACAGTTGCACTAAATATATAATGTAATTTATTAATGATACATGGTATTGTAAATTACAGATATATTTCTTAATATCTGTAATTATTTGCTTTTAAACTATTAATAAATATGTAAATTAATTATCACATATAATTATGAAAAAATATTCATAAAACAGATTTGTAGAATATAATACCTTGAAGAACACATGAAAAGGAAGACTGAAATAGCAGCATTATATGCTGGTTAGCACGATTTAAAAGGAAAACTACATACTATTCCAAATCCGAAAATATGATTGAATATTCGTCAAAACTAATGATATTGAAGCTAAATAAGCAACCATGTATCGGACTTTAACAATACAATATTTTTTGTTTTGATTGAAAGCAATATTTATGTATATTTGTAAGTGTGTTTTAGTCAAGGCTAAATATAATGTGTGGCTTGTCTAAATACGGCAATTGTTAAAAAAATTCATAAATATGGTTCAAACATTAAAACAGCTGGCAGAGGGCGAAAGCGGTATTATCGTTAAGGTAAAGGGTCGCGGCGCTTTCAGAAACAGGATCACGGAGATGGGGTTTGTGAAGGGCGAAAAAGTCAAAGTCATAAGCGCTGCGCCGCTGCAAGACCCAATGAAATATGAACTTAAAGGCTATAACATATCTCTTCGCAGAAATGAAGCGGATATGATTGAGGTTATGCCGGAGAGCGAATATGCTGATTTTATTGAGGAACAAAAAAATAATGACCAAGTTAATCACGGCATAACTTGTTTCGGAGTAGTGGAGCATGGCGGACAAAAAACAGGCAATGGCAATGGATTGAACACGATAGAGATTGCGTTTGTCGGCAATCCTAATTCGGGCAAGACCTCGCTATTTAATTTTGCCTCAAATTCCAAAGAGCGGGTTGCCAATTATGGTGGCGTAACCGTTGAGTCGAAAACCGCCAAGCTGAAATATAAGAACTATACATTCAACATAACGGACTTGCCGGGTACATATTCCCTTTCTGCATACAGTCCTGAGGAGATAGCGGTTCGGGAATATATCTTCCAGAAAATGCCGGATATCGTTGTAAATATAATAGATACGGCAAATATAAATCGCAATCTCTATCTGACCACACAGCTGATTGACATGGATATAAAGGTCGTCGGTGCTTTGAATATGTATGATGAGTTTGAGGCTAAAGGCGATACTCTGGACTATGGCACACTGGGACAAATGCTTGGCATTCCTCTGCTGCCGACTGTTGCAAGTAAAGGCAAAGGCATTGAGCAACTGCTCGACAAAATCATAGATGTGTTTGAAGGCAAAGACAGTACCGTGCGGCATATACATATCAATTATGGCGAAGATATTGAGAAGGCTATTGCCGCAATACAGGCTGAAATAAATGACAAGGATTTCATAAATATATATTCCACCCGGCTGGTAGCCATCAAGCTGCTTGAAAAGGACGATGACTTCATCAGGCTGGTATCCACTATGCCCAATGGCAAGAATATATTGCAGGCGGCATTCGTATGCGGCAAAGAGCTTGAAGTGATATATAAGGAGGATTGCGAGACCTTTATAGCTGATGTCAGATATGGCTTCATTGCCGGCGCTTTAAAGGAAACATACAGGGAATCCGTCGACCAGCCGGCAGAGGAAGATACTACGTCAAAATTAGACAAGGTATTGACAAACAAGTACTTAGGCTTTCCTATATTCCTGTTCATGCTATGGGTTATGTTCTACACCACATTCACCATAGGCGGCTATCCGCAAAACTGGATAGAGTCAGGCTTCAGTATGGCAGGCGATTTTGTGGCTACCAGCATGAGCGATGGGCTTATTAAAAATTTTTTAATTGATGGCTTGATCGGTGGTGTCGGCGGTGTGCTGACCTTCCTGCCTAATATCATTATATTATTCATGTTTATATCCTTCATGGAAGACACAGGCTATATGGCACGCGTCGCTTTTATAATGGACAAGCTCATGCACAAATTAGGCTTGCATGGCAGGTCATTCATACCCATGCTTATGGGCTTTGGATGCAATGTGCCTGCAATCATGGCAACACGCACTATTGAGAATAAAAATGACAGAATACGCACAATACTGCTTATACCCTTTATGTCATGCAGTGCACGGCTGCCGGTGTATATACTTATAACAGGCGTGCTGTTCAGCGGTGCGCTGGCTACATTTGTGCTGATAGGCATATACCTGTTCGGCATACTATTGTCAATCCTGTTCGCCTTGATATTCAAAAAAACCATACTGAAAGCCGAAGAAGTGCCGTTTGTCATGGAACTGCCGCCATACAGGATGCCGACACTCAAGTCCGTCCTGTTGCACATGTGGCGCCGCGCCTCTCAGTATGTTCAGAAAATGGGCACTATCATACTCATAGCCTCCGTTGTTATATGGGCATTGAATGCCTTTCCTGCCGAAAGCGATATGTCGAGAAAATATGATAAGCGCATAGAGGCGCTGAATACTGCGCTGGAGGCAATGCCTGAAATTGAGGCGCAGGCAATACAGGACAGCATTGCAGCAATAGAAGTGCAGAAGACAAAAGAGCTGCAATCAAATTCATATATAGGACAAATAGGCGGCATTATTGAACCTGTTATGGCGCCGCTTGGGTTTGACTGGAAGATGAGCGTATCGCTGCTCACGGCTATCGCTGCCAAGGAAGCGGTGATAAGCACTTTGGGTATATTATATGCCGTTGATGTTGAAGATGATGAAACAAGCCACCTCTCCACAGCCATATCCAATGCGGCTTATGAGACAGGCAGGCACAAAGGCGAGAGAGTGTTTTCGCTGCCTGTCGGGCTCGCATTTTTAGCTTTCTTCCTTATATATTTTCCCTGTGCAGCTGTGTTTGCGGCAATCAAAAATGAAACTGGCGGCTGGAAATGGCCTGCCATAGTTGCCGTATATACAGTTGGCACGGCATGGGTTGTCGCATTTTTAATTAAAATTACAGGAGAGCTTATGACAAATTTATAAAAGATAGTGATTTAATGGTTTATGGGTTAAATGAAGGCGAAAGCCTTATTGAAAATAGCCCGTATATGCGGGCTATGTTTTTTTTAAATGTGAAATATTTTTTCTCCAAAAGCTATAATATAGCTATGTATGCTTTCAAAGTATACTTTAAAATTCACCATTTCAGTGGTGAGTTTTTTTTTGCGGATACCCGCAAATTCCACAGCAATAGAGAGAAGGGAT
>JAVBOP010000152.1:0-8997 GCA_031550405.1 Kapaibacterium sp. (SeqCode) | reverse complement strand
AAGATATGGTGGTTTTCATCATACAGCTTAGCCACATATTCTATCTGTTTCTGCTTATGGTGCCGGCATAGCCGCTCCATTTTATAGCGTTCGGCAATATTAACTAACTTGCTGAAAATTATACTGCTTACCGCTTGGCTTCATTTTTGGTTTGCTTGCACATCCTGCCTGAAAACGTCAATCGGCATCAAAAAAGCCATTGGCTCTGCTACTATTTTAGTTCTAACCAACTCCAAATAAAACTGCTCAGGCGTATCATTCAGCAAGCTCAACGGCGGAATAATAGGATCTCCAAGATTATCAGAGGTATCTGTCAAATTTTTGTAGTAAAAATTGTAACTTACGCCTCTATCCTGTTTGTAAGTATCCATATCTGTCATATAAAATCTGCGGGCAGCACCTTTTGCCATAACTCCTATATATTTAGCGACCTTACCCGATTCAAACAGCCATTCGTCTGCTGTAGTATATTCTATACATTTGTGCCTGTTTTCCTGAAAATATTCGGCATATTTTATTTTTGCTTCTTCAAGTGGAATAATTTCTACCATAATTGCCTATATTTATGAATATTTTTTAATAATTCGTATCGTTGTTGGTTGTAATGGAAAATTGTTGTGCAGCAGAACAGTGAAAGGTATTTGTGTATGTTCACTATTCTACCGCTATTGCTCTTCGATTTCCTGTATCTCCATTTCCCTTTTGTTTTAAATTTCTATTAATTCTGTAACTGTTTTTTTTTGATAATTATGGCAATTACACTACAAACATAGTAAATTTTTATTTTGTTACCAAAATCTTTTTTCGATTTTTTTTGGAAGCCTTCAAATACAAAAAGATTTATGAAAAAATATTCATAAACAGAGTGGGAACTGACAGAAAGATTGGGCAGGTGTGGATTGTTTCTTAAAAAAGTCATATTTTAGCAATGCTTGCAAATAATCAAATTAAGGTAGACCATGAAAAAGCAAACAATATATATCGCTCTTATGGCAATAATGCTTGCTGCAATTGCCGCAAAGGCGCAAAAAGTAACGCTGAACAACTGGCAGGTGCATACGTCGATGCTGAGCGTTCAGGCGGGAGCCACCGACTCAAGAGGCAGAATATGGTTGGGAACAAGCGGCGGTATTGCCATTTTCGATAATGCCGCGCAGGACACGATACTCCTCAATCAAAGGACAGGCTTGCTAAATTCCGACATCAGGGTGCTGAAGAACATACCTGATTCCGACAGGATTATAGCCGGTGCGATTGATGGCATGATAGAAATTATCAGTGAAGATATAGCCATATCGCATATCACAAGCATAAGGGATCACGGTTTTAATAATGCCGCGATTAACGACATTGCCTTCACGGGCGACAGTGCCTGTATAGCCGGTGCATTCGGCTTGGCGGTGTTTGATATTTCGCAGATGATATTTACCAATACTGTGGAGACTATAGGCACGTTCCCCAAAAACACGCCTGTAAACAGCATACTTATTGACAATGACACGATTTGGGTGGCAACTTCTTCGGGCATGGCATCAATACCGCTGAGCAAGCCGATTAATGTGCCGTCTAACTGGAATACATACATTTACAGGGTATATGCCAGCGCCGGTGATACTGTCGGCAAGAAGATGGTATATGCCAACGCCAAAATCGTGAAGCTGAGCGATACTGTATATGCCAATTTGAATACCGATATTCTTGCATTTAAGAATCAAGAATTTCAATCTGTACTGCACGCAGGAACAGTAGATTGGCAGAGCGTCATAGATATAGATGTGTATGGTGGCAGGCTGGCATATTCAACTCCATATACGCTTAATCTCTTGAATGGCGGTACCATTTTTCAGGCATGGGGCGATTCCGTATCCAATGGCTTCCAGGTGCTTGGCACATCGCCTGATGCCGATATACTGTATTTTTACCGTATGCTTGGCGCCCAGCTAATACATTCCGATTATACCTCCATGACTGTAACTCCGAATACTCCCATTGTCAATTTATTTTTGGGAATTGCTGTTGCTCCAGACGGCAAGGTATATGGCGTGCCTGATAATTCCGAAAATGTCGAAAGAGGCTCTGGCGGCTTTATGTGCTATGACGGCACGTCATGGACGAACTATTCCCGTCTGTTCACCCCTGATATGCCGGATATATCTACCCGTTTTTGCTCGATTACCGCCGCACCGGATAACAGGATATATGTTTCCAGCTGGGGCGGTGGATTGCTGATATTGGATGCAAACAGCAATGCTCAGGAAAAGTATAAGGTGCTGAATGACAGCAGCTCCAAGTTAGTAGGATATGTGCCGGGGTTCACCATTGCGGGCAGCACCATTATCGACAGCAAGGGCAGCGCATGGACTGTGAACTATGGCGAGAATACAAACGGCACCCTGCTTATGACATACGATAGCAATTATACCTATACCGCATTCACCAACCCGTATAATCAGGGCAACAGGTATTTTTTCAATATGGATATGGATAATTACGGCACAAAGTGGATATGCAGCACAACCGGCAGCGATGGCGGCGGTATTCTCTTTTTCAACGATGGCAATACGCCCACAAACCCTTCAGATGATAAATGGGGACGGATAAATACTTCCACGCATCCCAATCTTGTAAATAATGCTATTAACTGCTGTGCCGCAGACAACACACTGGGAGATGGGATGCTGTGGATAGGCACGTCCAATGGCGCATCGCTTGTATACAACATCTATTCGGCTTCGACTGGTGCGAGCGAAAAGGTAAGGGTCAATAAAGTGGCGCTGCTTGAAGGGCAGAACATACATGATATAATGATCGATGCGGTTGGCAATAAATGGTTTGCAACATCGAACGGGATATGGGTGCTAAATCAGGCAGGAGATTCTCTAATCGCCCAGTTTGCCAAAAGCGATTCCACGCTCATGAACAACGCTGTATATTCTTTAGCCACTAATCCGGACAATGGGCTTATATATATCGGCACTAAAGACGGACTATATATAGCGCAATCCTCCTTCCTGCGTCCCGAAAAGGAATATGCTATCTCCGTTTATCCACAGCCATTTAAGATAGATAGAGATGCAGAGCTGACCATAGACGGTTTGGTTGCCTCGTCCGATGTCAGAATAATCACGCCCGACGGCATGCTTATAAAGCATCTGGAAAGCAATAGCAAGCGGACAACATGGGATGGCAAAGACGACAAAGGCAACAGGGTAGCGCCCGGAGTGTATATCGTTATTGGAAATTCATCTGCCACGAAAAGTTCTGCCGCCGGCAAAATAGCAGTGATAGAGTAATGCCTGCAAGCGCATAAAACTTATTTGGGGTATGTTTTCATTTTTTTTTTGTTATGAATTTATGTATATTTGTAGCCTATATTTGATAATGAATTTATAATGGAGATACAATAATGGCAAAGAAAGAACAAAGGCTGATGATTACGCTTGAATGTACTGAAGCCAAAGCAGAAGGGAAACCGGCATCTCGCTATACAACCAAAAAGAACAAACAAAATACACCGGAAAGAATTGCGCTTAAAAAATACAATCCTTTTTTAAAGCGACACACCGTACACAAGGAAATAAAATAGTGCCACAGCTATATTTATGAATATTTATTCATAAATATAGATAAGTACGCAAAACATAGAAGGCAATAATTGTATTGCCTTTTTTGGTATATTCGTACAAATTATGCACTTAACGCATGAGAAATATTTTTTAAAATAATATTAATGAACTGAACCAGATAAGTTAAAGATTGAAGTCTGCTGTTATCAGTATTTTTGAGAAATTGCGGCATTACTGGTACGGGAATTGATAATAATTTTGTATTTTTGAAGTTTTATTAATGCTATCAATTATATGGATAATATAGAAAATACAAAGCAGCTTTCGGACGCATCTTATTTATTTGCACTGATTTACAAGTACAAAATATTTATAGCTATAGTTACTTTTTTAGCAGCGGCTATTTCTGTTGTTGTATCTTTGCAATTACCGGTCTGGTATGCTTCGTCGGTTAATTTTGTGCCGCCTCAGGAGTCGGGTGCGGGTTTTTCGTCAGGCACTTCGGGCATAAGCGCAATCATGAAAGACTTCGGTCTGTCGAAAGTTAGCGGTTCGTCATCGAATGAATATTCAATGATTGTTTTCCTGCAAAGCCGCTCAGTTGTTGACTCTATCATAAAAAAATATGATTTGGCAAAAGTTTATGATATACCCGATACCATGTTTTCTGTTACAAGAACAACTTTCATAAATAATACAAGCGTTGAATATCTGGATGAGGGAAACTATAACGTTACGGTTTGGGACACGGATAAGAATCGTGCTGCTGAAATAGCGAACGATTACGTATATATAACCAATTATTTTGCGAATAAAACATATCAAGAGGAGCTGGCGATAAATGTTGAATATCTGGAAAACCGGATTAAATCTGTTGATTCTGCGATTACAGCAACTTCAAGCGAATTGGCGCTAATATCTAAATCCAGTCTGATATTTTCTCCGGAAGAACAGGCACAGGCAGCAAGCAAAGCCTTGTCTGATTTAAAAACCGCAGCAATGCAATATGAGATTGTATATGATCTCTACAATAAAAATTTTGGGAGTAATGACCCGCAAACTATAACCGCCAAAGAAATGTATGAAGCGGCAAACAACAAGCTAAAAGAAGCATACAATAAGCCGGGATTTATCGGCAACTTCGCTTTGACGGAAGCGACGCCTGTTGCTGTGAATTATCTAACCAAATATGCTGATATTGAAGCTTTTACAAAGATTAAGGCATTGCTTATGACAAGTCTTGAAAAATCTCTTCTTGATAAAAAGAAATATGTGAACAATTTTTTCATCATAGATAAAGCCATACCCGCAGACCGGAAAGACAAGCCGAAACGAGCATTTATCGTGGCTGGAGCTACTGTTGGCGCATCCATATTATGTATATTCATATTGCTTGTTATAAATAGTTTTAAATTGGCAACTCGCAACGCAAAATTAATTAATATTCATAAATGATAGAGCAGTTAGATTCGCCTTTAAAACGGATAGTCAATTTTAGCGGGAAAGTATCAATTTTAACATTTGTGATTACTGCCTTATTAGTCTTTGGACTGATTGTAATCGCTACAGCACTGCATATTGAACTGTATCTATTCCTTGCAGTTATCAGCCTTCCGATTCTATGGACAACGATATTTTATCCACGCACATGGATATACTTTATTGCATTGGGTTTTACCGTTTTTTTTCAGACTCAGGATACCAAAGTTAATGCTTTTCATATACTTGTCGGTTTTTTCTATAACACCTTCTTAATGGTTTGGTTTATTAACAAATTATTCATAAAAAGGCAGCAAATTACGAAAAATATAATGGATAAATTCCTTCTATTTTTCTTTGCAGCGCTTTTATGCTGTAATTTCGTTATAGCATTTCTCAACGGCATTCAGCCTTTTGACTGGTTTAGAGAGTTTCTACTGCATTCTCTGATACTGTATTACTTCCCTATTCGCGAATATTTTTACGAAGAAAAACATTTTTGCAGGCTGCTATTTCTCGTTGGAATTTCGACCGCCGTAATCTCTGGAATTCAATTCTACGGCTATTACAAAATACTTAAAGATATAACTTATGCGTTTCAAATGGGAGGTTCTATACGAAAAAATCAAGAATTATATGCGGCGGTTGGCTTTTGCGGAATAGCTTTTTTCTTCTGCCTAAGAACATTCAAAGCCAAATTATATTCAATTGTAATTTCTGGATTAGCCATCGGAGCGCTGATAACAACACTTTCGCGTGCATATTGGGTATCTTTGATGGGAATGATTGCAATTTTAATACCTTACCTCAAAATTAAGCAAACGCTTCAATTATTCATTGCTTTTATAATTCTTTTCAGCGGCAGCATGCTGTTTTTGCAAGAGTTTATGCCCGACAAAGCCGATTTATTTCAAAAATATATAGGCAAAAGGCTGATGTCTACAAGTCAGGGCAAACAGGATATTTCTATTCGGTCAAGATTGTATGAGTATGAAAAAGCTATTCAGCATATAAAAGAAAGCCCAATACTGGGACAGGGTCACAGATACGAATTTTCGTTTTTCAACCCTATTTCACAAGAAACGTCTAAAACATCTTTTATTCACAATGGCTATATAAATTTAGCTCTAAAAACAGGTATTCCCTTAACTGTCATATTCTATTTGGCATTGTTGCTGTATTTGATAAAAGGATTTTTAATTTCTGTTCGCACTAAATCAAAATTTTACCAAACATTAGCCATCTGCGGATACCTGTCGCTATTTATGTTATTTGCCACAAATTTTGTAACGTCAAGCTTTTTCTTCCGTGACGGAACAATGGTTACCGCACTTTCAATCGCCATGATATCCGCTGCCGAAAAATATAACACACAAGAAAAATTGATGTTGCAAGCTGTGTGATTAAATTAAACGGCTGTAATAATCGCAGTAGTGGTTTATTGGGCATTCATGGCACTTGGGGCGGCGCGCAATACAGTATTGCCTGCCAAGTCTAATTAAATAATGAGTTACGTTGACCCAATATTTATGAGGAATGATTGCCATCAAATATTTTTCAATTATTTCCGGATTTTTCGAGATAGTCATGCCGAGCAAATTTGTTATTCGGATAACATGAGTATCCACCACAATTCCTGCTGGTTTGAAGCAATTGCCAAGCACACAGTTCGCCGTTTTGCGGCCGACGCCGGGCAGTTTCACCAAATCCTCAATATTACTCGGCACATTGCCGTTATGCTTTTCCTGCAATATTTTGGAACAGGCAATAATATTTTTAGCCTTATTTTTATAGAACCCTGTCGTAAAAATTAACTGCTCGATATCTTCCGTGTTGGCTTGCGCAAACTGCGCTGGAGTGTTGTAAATTTTGAATAATTCAGAAGTTACGATGTTCACACGCTTGTCTGTGCATTGAGCAGAAAGCATAGTGGCAACGAGTAATTCAAAAGGCGAAGCATGCGTCAAATCGGTTTTGACATTGGGATATATCTTCGCCAAAGTGGTAATAATTCTTTTAATTTTCAGGGCATCCGATGCTTTTTTATCCATATATTGAAAGAGTTATATCTTATAAAAGCTCTATGCTATTAGCTTTTTGGGTTATAAATTGCAGTTCGCCGGCAGTCAATTCCAATTGCAGCGTGCGAATATTTTCATTGACCTGCTGCTCGTCTCTTGCCCCAACAAGGGTCGTGGTTACTCCCTTCTGTACCATCACCCAATATATCGCCAATTGCCCAACAGTGGCATTATGAGCCTCTGCTATTGGCTGGATTTCCTCCAAAAATGAATTTATTTTAATAATGTTCTCGCTTTGATATTCCCGTTCATAGGCACGGGTATCGCCACGCTCAAAACGATGTCCTGTCGAAAATTTACCGGTCAAAACTCCGCGCTGCAAAGGACTGTAAGCTATTATACCTATATTATTTTCAATGCCGCACGGTAAAATATCTGCCTCTATATTGCGCTTGACAAGACTGTACGGCACTTGATTTGAAGCTATCTCAAATGTTTCCCTGCATATCAGCATTTGCTCGGCAGAGTAATTGCTCACACCCGCTGCACGTATTTTGCCATGTTCAATCAATATTGCTAATGCTTCCATTGCCTCTTCGATGGGAGTAGTCTTGTCATGCCAATGAATTTGCAGTAAATCAATATAATCGGTATCCAATCGGTTCAAACTGTTTTCGCACTCGCGAATAATACTCTGCTTGCCGGAATGCCTCATTACCTGTACAGCGTTGCCAGCAAGGGTATCTTCAAAAAAATAATGTCCCTTATTCGTATCCCAAACCAGACCGCATTTGGTAAGGATTTGCAATTTTTCTCTTGCAAAAGGCTTGATAGCTTTGCCGACCAGTTGCTCGCTAAGCCCAAAGCCGTATACAGGAGCGGTATCAATAGAGGTGATGCCCATTTCAATTGATTTCTGCATAGCTTTCACAGCTTCGCCGGTATCAGCGCCGCCCCACATATTGCCGCCAATAGCCCATGCCCCAAATGTAAGCGGCGGCAAATAAATATCGGTTTTCCCAAGTTGTCTCTTTTCCATAATACTTTTATTCTTATGATTCATAATACAATTTACTTATAACGCAATTGCCGGCGTCGTATTGTAAATGTATTCATGCTTTTTTTATGGAACCCAATTTAATCAGCTGCATAATACTGGCTTTGATATTAAGCCCTGTTCACATAAATATTAAATTATTTTAATATATTTGTATTATGAGGGAATTGAAATGTATAGAAGGGAAGAAGGACTGTTTTTTAAGTAAAAAATTAATATTTTTTATAATTTTACAATAAGGATTGAAGCGCTTCGTTTTTTATATCATGATAAAAATTTATTATTTAATTTGCTATGAATAGGTACAATTATGGAGGACGAACATTTTAATTTTGACTTATTATTCCCTCAATTGAGCGTGGAAGCAGCTTCCACAATAATGGATACAGCTATAACGACGCATTTTTCTTATACTAAGCACTTGAAATGTAAGGAAGATACGGTTTTGCTGCATGAAGGCGATGTAGAATATGTTATATATCGCATATCGCAAGGCATGGCTTATGCAGAGTATAATGAAATCAACCCTGAAACTAATGAAGCAAACCTGATAGCTGTTTATTTTCCGGGCGAATATATTATTTCTTATGACGGCATATTAGGCAACAGTCCCACTCCTTATAATGTTAAAGCTGTAAAAAATACAAACTATCACAAACTCACTAAAGGTGATTTCGCCTTTCTGAAATCTAAATATCCCACGCAAGCAAATCAAGTGAAGGATGCCGTAAATCGTCTTGGCTTACATGCTTTGGATATGCGGAGCAACAGAATTCAATATCTTCTTAATTATAAGCATGATGGAAAGGAACATCTAAAAGCACTGATTTTGCGAAAAGACCCAATTCTAAAAAAATCTAATAGAGTTAGTAAG
>JAVBOP010000049.1:0-42147 GCA_031550405.1 Kapaibacterium sp. (SeqCode) | reverse complement strand
TCCAGCAGCAAGCGAACTAGCACCAACAACATGCACGTCGTTTTCCACCGCCTGTTTAGCTGTTTCCTGAGGTGTTTGGAATAATGAACCCACATCTACGTCAAAACCTAAATCGGCATCAGCTGTAGCCACATCTTTTGCACCTCTAGCCTGACCCTCGTGTCCCAGTTTCGCAACAAGAATGCGAGGCCGACGACCGTCTTTTTTCTCAAATTCATCTGTAAGTTTGCGAACATCCGCAATAACATCTTGATTCATAAATTCCCCACTATAAACACCGCTAATCGTGCGGATAGTTGCGTTATGGCGACCCTTAACCTTTTCGATTGCATAGCTGATTTCGCCTAAAGATGCGCGAGCTTGTGCGGCTTCAACTGCCAGTTCAAGCAAATTGCCTTCGCCAGTATCAGCACATTTTGTGATTGCATCAAGAATTTGCTCAACCTTAGTATTATCGCGGTTTTCGCGTAATTTTTTGAGGCGTGCAATTTGTGCTTCACGTACTGCTGAGTTGTCAATATCAAGGATTTCGAGCGGCTCTTCTTTTTCGAGGCGATATTTATTTACGCCGACAATAGTTTCAGCACCAGAATCAATACGAGCCTGCTTACGTGCAGCAGCTTCTTCAATTCTCATCTTTGGAATGCCTGACTCAATAGCTTTTGCCATGCCGCCAAGACTTTCGATTTCCTGAATATGCTGCCAGCCTTTGTCGATTAATTCCGCAGTAAGTTTTTCGACATAATATGAACCGCCCCATGGATCAATAACGTTCGTAATGCCAGTTTCTTCCTGCAAATAAATTTGAGTATTGCGGGCAATACGAGCCGAGAAATCAGTAGGCAATGCAATCGCTTCGTCGAGCGCATTTGTATGCAAAGATTGAGTATGACCAAGTGCAGCACCCATAGCTTCGATACATGTGCGGGCAACGTTATTGAACGGATCTTGTTCAGTTAAGCTCCAACCGGAAGTTTGGCAGTGCGTTCTAAGTGCCAATGATTTAGCGTCTTTTGGATTAAACTGTTTAACAATTTTCGCCCAAAGAACACGTGCAGCACGCATTTTCGCGATTTCCATGAAATAGTTCATGCCAACCGCCCAGAAGAACGACAAACGTGGTGCAAAAGCATCAATATCAATACCTGCTTTGATGCCGGTACGAATATATTCGAGACCATCAGCAAGAGTGTAACCCATTTCAATATCGTTAGTTGCGCCAGCTTCCTGCATGTGATAACCTGAAATAGAAATGCTGTTGAATTTCGGCATATTTTTAGAAGTATATGCAAAAATATCGGCAATGATTTTCATCGATATTTCTGGCGGATAAATGTACGTATTACGCACCATATATTCCTTCAAAATATCGTTTTGGATTGTACCGGAAAGCTGTTCAAGTTTCGCACCTTGTTCTAATGCAGCAACGATATAGAATGCCAAAACTGGTAAAACCGCACCGTTCATAGTCATTGAAACGGAGATTTTGTCAAGCGGAATCTTGTCGAATAATATCTGCATATCAAGGATAGAATCTACCGCAACGCCTGCCTTACCAACATCACCAACAACACGCTCATGATCGGAATCATAACCGCGGTGAGTTGCCAAATCGAATGCAACAGAAAGACCTTGCTGACCAGCAGCAATATTTCTACGATAAAATGCGTTTGATTCCTCAGCAGTTGAAAAACCGGCATATTGGCGAATTGTCCATGGACGAGCAACATACATCGTCGGATATGGACCGCGTAAATTAGGAGCTATACCTGCGGTGAATGCCGGATGGATATAATCGGCAGTGTCAGCTTTAGTATAAAGCGGGTTAATGTCAATATTTTCCATTGACTTAACTACATCAAGTTTTCCTGCACATTTTTCAGCTTTATCAAGCCATGCAGTTTTATCCGTGCTAACGCAATTGCAGTTGCAAGTGCTTGGATTAAAATCCATATTAGCAAAATCTGGAAAAGCCATTGTGTTTACCTGTGTATAATAGTTGTAATTTATTTTATCAATTAAAAATTGTAGCAAATATACGAAAAAATAGCGAACATTCAATCATATTTTCTGATTTGGAACAGCATTCGGTTTTCCTTTTAAATATTGCTAAGCAGTATATAATTCTGATGTTATACTTCTATCCATAAGCGTCTTTTTTTAGACATACATACATGTATGAAGCCCGTCTATTTCAACGATTTTTGCTGGCGCGGCGCTTTAAGCCCAATATGCCCGCTATTCTCGCTTTTTCATCCAAAGACAGACTGTTTTATGAATATTTTTTAATAATCGTACGTATTGCGCGTAATAATTAACTCGTTTATGTCATAAACAATTTAAAATTAAATAACTTACTGGAGAGGATGCTATAATAATACCAAATTATGCTAATAATACTTATTTCGATATATTTTTGCATATTTGCTTTCTGAAATTTTGCCTTTTTTTTAAAAGTTTTTAAAATAATGAATATAGAAGAATTTAGACAGACAGGATATAAAGCTATAGACTGGATTTGCGGCTATTTTGAAAATATAGAGCAATACCCTGTAAAATCACAGGTTAGACCACGCGATGTGTACGATTCGCTTGGTCAAAATCCACCTGAATATCCTGAGAATTTTGATGATATATTTGCCGATTTCGAGAAAAAAATCATGCCCGGCATCACCCACTGGCAAAGCCCGAATTTCCATGCCTATTTCCCCGCAAACAACAGTTTTCCATCTATAATCGGCGAGCTTTTGGCAGCTGCGCTGGGCGCGCAATGTATGCTGTGGGAAACATCGCCGGCAGCTGCCGAACTGGAAGAGCTGGTAATGAACTGGCTGCGTGGCATGATAGGCTTACCGTCTTATTTTACGGGAGTTATACAAGATACTGCTTCAACAGCAACACTTGCCGCAGTACTGTCTGCAAGAGAAAGATATAGCCATTTTGAAAGCAATGGTATTGGATTAAATGAAAATAAATTCAGAATATATTGCTCGATCGATGCCCATTCTTCCATCGACAAGGCGGTGCGCATATCAGGCATAGGCAGCAATAATTTGGTTAAAATCAAAACAAAAGATGATTTTACAATGGATGTTAGCGACTTAAACTGCAATATAATCAATGACTTAGAGAATGGATATATCCCTCTTATGGTGATTGCGGCTTTCGGCACAACAGGCACCACGGCGCTGGATAGCATACCGGATATTGCCGAGATTGCCCAAAAATATAATCTGTGGTATCATATCGATGCTGCGCTGGCTGGCTCTGCACTGATTTTGCCAGAATATCGCCACCATTTGCAAGGCGTTCAGCATGCCGATTCTTTCGTTTTTAATCCTCACAAGTGGCTGTTCACTAATTTTGATTGCTCTGCATATTTCGTAAAAGATGCCCAGACGCTTGTCAATACTTTCGCCATCACGCCTGAATATCTCAAGACTCAGCATGATAATAACGTGAATAATTACCGCGATTGGGGTGTGCCGCTTGGTCGGCGTTTTCGTGCGCTAAAGCTGTGGTTTGTCATTCGTTCCTTTGGTATTGCTGGCTTGCAGGAAAAAATCAGGCTGCATCTTGCACTGACTAAGGAGATGCTGGCGAAGCTGCAACAGGATGGCGATATTGAGATTTTGGCGCCTGTGCCGCTGAATACTATATGTTTCCGCTATAATCCTGCTAAATATATTGGTGATTTGAACGCACTGAATCGGGAATTATTAAAAAAAATTAATAATTCTGGCAAGATATACATGACACATACTACATTGAACGGCATATATGCGTTACGTTTTGTTGTAGCCCAAACTAATATCGAACACCGCCATATAACCTCTGCCCACTCCGCAATCCGCCTCGCAATAAGGAAGCTGTAAGATATGGATACGGGAATATCCATATCTTAAACTATATATGCTAAGATGGCATTACGCTTACTTTGCGAATGTCCATTTGAATATGTCCTTGAAACTTGGCTTTTTGCCGTAGCTCAGCATGGCTACTCTGTATATTTTTGCGGCAGCTTTTAGACAGCAAATGAATGTTGCCACTAATAATACGACCGATAAAATGATTTGCCAAAGCGGAACGGAAATCGCTGCAACTCTTGCTACCATCAGTATTGGCGAGAAAAATGGGAATAGCGACAGCACCACAGCGAGCGTTCCCTCCGGATTCAGCATCACATTGGGAATACATAAAATTGGCAGTATGACAACTAAGGTTAGAGGCGCTGACAGACTGCCGGCGTCTTGCAGCTGGTCAACCGATGACCCAATGGCAGCAAACAGTGTGGCGTAAATGAAATATCCAGAAAGAAAATAAAAAATAAAGCCGACTACAAGCAAAGGAGAAATAGTGGGTAATTTCATTGTATTTAACATGCTTATCATTTCCTGACTGGCTGCGGGATTGGAGCGTACAGTGCTCGAAATGGTTGAGGCTGGATCCATCAACTGTCCTGCAAAAAATAAGGCAATGCCGCTTATTGCAAGCCAGGCTACAACCTGTGTCAAGCCAACAGCACCAATACCTACAACCTTGCCGAACATGATTTGAAAAGGCTTGGCGGAAGAAGCCAAAACTTCAATTATACGGTTCGATTTTTCCTCAATAACGCTTTGCATGACCTGTTGCCCATAAAGCACCATAAGCCCATACATGACAAATCCCAGAATATAGCCCAGCGTTGAAAAAAATTCAGAATTATCCTCTTCAACGCCCTTTGCCGTTACCTTTATCGTTTCAAACTGCACGTTGGCATTCACCAAATCGATTGTTTCCTGGCTGATACCAGCCGCTGCCAGCCGCTGCTCTTTCAAAACCGCATTAACTTTATCCCGCAGCCTGTCGATAAATTTCAGACCTGTATTTTCGCTTGTCAATATTTTGGCAGTGCCGCTTGCAAGCGTATTTTCATTTAAAATCAAGGCGCCGCTGATTTCGCCGTTCAAAATTTTATTCTGCAAAATATTTTCAGGCTCATCTGTTGTAAAATAGTCAGTTGCATCGTTGCCGATAATTTTTTGAGCAAGCATATCGGTTTTATCGACAATGGCAATTTTTTCATGCTTATCATCCGACGACATCGTCAAATACGTTACAAATGCCGGGATTGCGATTATTGCAACCATAAAAACAGGCGCTGCAATCGTGCTTATAATAAAGCCTTTCGTTTTGATTTTCGCCACATATTCATGTTTAATTATTATCCAAATTTTAGAACTTACCATATTTATGCGTTCTCGCTGCAATATTAAAACAAGCACAAAAATACATTTTTTTACATAATTACACATACACTTCACATTTATTAAAAAAAATTAATATTTCTACCTCATGCCTTGCTTCAGTTTGCGGCATGTTATTCCGAAGATAGAAGGGTAATAAAAGTGCAACCTGCAGATATAATATTTTTTCGCAATTTACCGTATACTATGTCTGTGGTTAGATTAAACCTAATGGAGTGAAAAATGGCAAAAACTAATATATTGCTGGAAACAGGCACGAATGAATTTGAAGTTGTGGAGTTTGTCCTCGAATATATCCAAAAAGATAAAAAGCGAATACGGCAATCTTTTGGCGTAAATGTGGCGAAAGTCCGAGAAATAATACGGATGCCGGAATTGACCAAAATGCCGAATCTGCCGGATGTTGTGTATGGCGTGTTCAGGCTTCGCGGGTATATATATCCTGCCGTCGATTTATGCAAGTTCCTGTATGGACAGGAGAATAAGTCGGCGAACTGCAAAATGGTGATTGCCGAATTTAATAAATTAAAAGTTGGTTTTATTGTAAACGACGTTAACCGCATTCATCGAATTTCCTGGACTCAAATCGTTTCGCCTGATACAATGCAGGAATTTGACGCCGAAAAGTCGTGTATTATCGGGCTTGTGCGCTTGGAGGAGAATAATATTCTGATGCTCGATGTCGAGAAAATCGTCGCCGATATTGACCCGAAATCTGCTATTGAGGAGTTCAAGGACGACATCAAAGTGATTGAGGGCAAACCTATTGCTATCACGGCTGAGGACTCCACTATTATCAGGAAAATGATTACCGACAGGCTAATTTCAGCGGGCTTTCAAATTGAATCCTATAAGGATGGCGGAGCTTGTTGGAACCGCATGAAGGAAATCGCAAAAGAGGTGCAGGCAGGCGCCAATATTAAGTCTCTGTGCTCTATCGTGATTTCAGATATTGAAATGCCCGAAATGGACGGATACACTTTGACGAAAAATATCAAAACCCACTCGGTATTAAAGCAGCTGCCGGTGGTATTGTTTTCGTCCCTTATCACGCCTGATTTATACCACAAAGGTCAAACTGTGGGTGCAGACGCACAGCTGACCAAGCCTCAAATAGGCGAATTATTAGAAGTTGTAAGGCTATTAATTTCCGACAGTTCGTTAGTCAATAAGAACCCAGTTATTGCATAACCCTTATTAAAAAAACTACAAAGGCAGGATGGAGTTTGTCTTTGCGCCTCTGTATCCTGCCTTTATATAGTGAATAATATGCCTAATATGATGCCGCCAAAGCAATAGACATATATTTGGAACGGTTGGAATCTGCGCGGGAAGTGAGAACTATCGGCACTTTGGCGCCTAAAATTGCTCCTGCAATGGTGCCGCCCGCCAAATAATTAAAGGCTTTGTAGAGGGCATTGCCAACTTCAATATTGGGCGCAAACAGCAAGTCCGCATCACCGCCAACTTCGGAAACAATGCCCTTATGGTCGCATGCTTCTTTCGAGACCGCATTGTCAAGCGCCAAAGGACCATCGATAATGCAATTTTTAATCTGCTTGCGGCGATTCATTTGAACCATCATGGAAGCGTGAATTGTAACTTCCATCTTGGGGTTTACAGTCTCAACAGCAGCTAATACTGCCACTTTCGGACATGCTACACCCAATCTGTTCAAGCAGGATACCGAATTATTCAAAATTTGTATTTTTTCCTCAAAAGTCGGTGCAACATTCTGCGCTGCATCCGTAAGAGCTAATAGTTTATGATAGTTAGGCAATTCAAAAAGACCTATGTGACTCAATAAATTATTAGTTCTAAGTCCAACTTCCTTATTCAAAACGGCACGCAAAAAATCGGCGGTGGAAACCAAGCCTTTCATCAAAATTTGCGCATTGCCATTATTGACAACCTCAACGGCTTTTTTGGCAGCAACGGCAGCGTTCGGCTCATCTATTATTTGTATTCCAGAAATATCAATATTTTCAGCGCCTGCAATTTTATTGATATTTTCGGCATGCCCTACAAAAATCGCCTCAATAATGCCAGCTTTGCGCGCTGCGGAAATAGCGTGTAAAACGTGGTCGTCATCTGCCGCCGCAACTGCAACAGTTTTTTTCCCTTTTGCGGAAGCAATTTTAACTAAATCATCAAGTTTAGTGATGTTCATAATTAACCTTATGTTATAGTAGATTATTAAAATATTATATGTTTTATGATTTTTTTTTCATAAAGACCACACCCTAACCTCATTCTTGGAAACGAGAGGGAATGGCATTGCATGTCTTCCCCTCCTTGGCAATGAGGGGACTAATGTGTGGTGCAGATTCTTCGTTGCGCTCAGAACGACAGTTATTTATGAAAAATTATTCATAAAGCTGTATAGGCATCACATCACAGTTAGATATAAACGGATTATATGTATGGGATATTGCGTAAATTTCAATGTTTTTTTCAAAAAATGTGGATATCCTTATTAAAATTTTGCATTACTTTATTTTTTAATTAATTTTGTCAGTAAAAATTTGGTTATATCAGAAAAAATACATAATATAACCTTGTACTTTTATCCACTAATTTAATATGAAGTAGCACTATGCGCTACAAATTTATAAACTATTTTATCTAAAAATGGAGGTATTATGAAGACAACAAAAATTTTGAAATGGCTGCCGGTGTTGGCGATATGCTTGGCAGCCGTGGGATGTACGGAAGATGATAATAACGATCTTATGCAAGTAGATTGCTATATAGCAGGTTATGACGGCGGAGCGGGCGTAATTATTGAAGAAGATTATGGTGTTGCACATGGTTATTTTATCATTACAACTGATTTAAAAGACACTTTGTTAACATATGATTTGCCAATAGATATTTATGATTTTCCGGTGAAATGTTTTTGTGCCAGACCAGAATGTACACCAACTTGGTTCCCAAATTCGTTTAAAAAAGAATTTAAGGTACGAATCAGCTATACTATTGCTTCCGAGGAAGAAAAGGTATATCCAGTATATCGCCATGACATATTCACCGCTGGACTGAATGGAATATCACAAATAATTATTAAATCAGCAATAAAATTGGAAGAATAGATTTATGAAAATTTGGTATTATTATTTGCATTCGTAGGAATATGTACAACAGAATTGGCCAATGTGCAGGCATTGAAAGTAAACGAACTTTTGGGGAAGCAAGCTCATTCACATAAGGCTTAACAACGCAAATAATACTGATGGCAATGGCGGCGCAAACAATATGGGCATGTGGAGCATTGGTATTTTGGGGCAGACGCATAGGTCTGTCACTACAAACGAATATAGATATTTTATTCAAGGAAACAGGATAAGGCGAGTTTATAGTAGACAACTCTGAAAAATATAAACTACATAACGCTTTTTATATTTATCAATTTTGCAAAATATCAATCTATAATCAATATATTTTCAATTAATTATACAACAGGCTGATTGATTTTACAAAATTATGCCGTTAATATCTCTACTTGTAAAAAATGCTTATCTTTGTGCAGCTTGTTTGAGCTTTAAAATTGAAAACATGATAGCATACGATTTATTTTTAATATCATCAACGACATTAATTCTTTCATGCCTGTTCTGCACAATTTTGCTTTTCGTGCTTGGAAATGGCAGCAAAGCGAGAACGATTCTCTCCATTGCGGCATTGGGAGCGACAATATTCAATGGCAGTTCGGCAGTGCGCTCTTATTTTGCCTACAATTACAGCCTTCAAAATTTTGATTTTTTTTATAGTACTTATTGTATATTTTTGGTATATATCATATATATTTACCTGAAAACACTAATGCAGCCCAATGAAAATAACAGACATATAATCATACAGTTTGGCTGTACTATGGCTTTTTATCTTGCTGTATATGCTGTGTTGAGCATTATCGCTACAAATCCGGTTCTATATTCATTTGATGAGATTAGAGACAATACAGGCAATCCATTTTTATGGCTTCGCATCGCAGTATATTTACATTTCATTGTGGTATTTTGCATATTTGCCTGTAAATCAGCAAGGATGTATCAGCATCATAAAAAGGCAATTGCTCGACAATTTTCTTACAGTGAAAAGATTAGTTTATCATGGCTGCCATATTTATTAGGTCTGTTTATCGTAATTGGATTTATTACATTTTTCGATTTGCCAGCCACATTTAATAGCCTTTATTTAAATGACTTCAGCAATTTCTTTTATGCGGCTTTTTACCTGGTTGTTGCCTGTCTTGGTGCAAGCCAGCAGGATATTTTCACGAAAAATGAGCCGATTGTCGAAGAAAATGAAGATAATGGAAAAAATAAGTCAATAAATATTCCAGCAACCACCCGAGCTCAATTGCAGGCAGATTTAATGAAGTTGATGGAAAATAACAGGATATATCTTAATCCCGACCTGAGATTGGATTCTGTTGTAAAGGAACTTGGGACAAATCGTACCTATTTATCTTTGATAATCAAGGAGGATTTTGGCGAGAATTTCATAGGTTTTGTCAATCGTTATCGGATTGACGAAGCCAAACAGCTGCTATCAGATGCCAATAATCGGACAAACCTTATTGAAGTAGCTGAAAAAGTTGGATTTAAGAGTATTTCCTCTTTCAATGTATTCTTCAAGCGCTATACCAGCCAGACCCCCGCCGAATTTCGCAAATCTCCATCCGAAAACACAACATAATATTTATGAATATTTTTTAATTTATCATCATGCCAATAATAGCAATATTATATCTCTCTTATTAATTTTGACTATTACGCCGTAATTAAGTTAAAAAATAATTTCTGAATAAATTTTAATAATCTTTTGGCATCTATATGAATTTTATATATACTATTAAAACATATCCACGTCAATTTTGGCTGCTTAATGTAGTACAAACTGTGGAACGACTGGCATACTGGATAGTTTTGCTGCAAATGCCCGTGTATATAGCGCAAAAGGACATAGCAGGCGGGCTGCATTGGGAACATACAGTGAAAGGGCTGATATTTTTCTGGTGGGCATTGGTGCAAAATATATCGCCAGTACTAACTGGTGGTTTTGCAGATAGATACGGCAGAAAAAAGCTCATGTTCATCTCGTCAGTACTCATCGTTGCAGGCTTCATACTGCTTGGCAATTTCCGCACATTCTACCCGTTTTTATTCAGCACGCTGATACTCGGTCTGGGCATGGGAGTGTTCAAACCTGCGCTGCAAGGCCAAGTATCAAAGGCACTTGCAGGCAAAAATACCGCTTTCGGCTGGGGAATATACATGACATTTGTGAATATCGCCTACTTTTTGGGTCCGACATTCTCCGTTTATCTAAAAGGATTTTCATGGAAATGGGTCTTTTACGGCAGTGCCACCGTATATTTACTGAACTTCATCTTGCTTTTGCTTGTCAAGGAAGATGTAAATCCCAATACGCGTAAGCCATTATCAATAAGTGAGATACTAAATGAAAGCGCTAACATATTAAGGCAGACAGTGCGAAATATAATGCGCCCGGAAGTCCTCATCTTTCTGCTCCTAATCACAGGCTTCACGATAAATCACATGCAATTCTACGAAACGCTGCCCAATTTCGTGCTTGACTGGTCAGACACCAGCGCCATTGCTGCGTTCCTGCCCCAATTTATGCAATACGGCACAGCGCGCGGCACAATGATTTCGTTTGAGTGGATATACAACATCAATTCCACAATGCTGGTGCTTTTCGTGGCTTTTGCCTCGTGGATAACCGCACGCCGCAACATACTGTTCATGTGCGCTTTGGGTATGTTGCTTGTTTCATTAGGCTTATTCACGGCTGGATTTACAATGAACGGCGGCGTACTCATAGCAGGCGTGTTTGTGCTTGCCATAGGTGAAATAACTATAACACCACGTATTAGCGAATACTTAAGCAGTATAGCGCCTGATGATGCCCGTTCGCTCTATCTTGGATATGCCAATCTTGCATGGGCTTTTGGTCTTTCGGGCGGTGGAATTATTGGTGGTATTATATACAAAAATTTTGGGGAAAAATCCGCTCTGGCTATGCAATATTTAGCAGAAAAATACCCAAATATTCAGTCCACTCACGCCAATGCCATCGAACTGCTCATGCAAAAAACTGGCTTGAATGCCGTTGGTATCACTGACTTATTGTGGCATACATATTCTCCGTGGCTTTTATGGCTGCCTTTTTTATGCATCGGCATTGCCGGCACAACAGGGTTAATATTTTTTGCAAGAAAAATGAATAAAAATTCATAAAACTTCATGACATAAGATTAAAATCTTGTTGTCTTGCCATACTCGAAACAAGTTTCTCTACTTCTTTATGCGCAAGGTCATGCAGCGGTTAAGAAAGCGGCCTTGCGGTGTGGCTTCGCTGATTTTGACTGGATTGTTATTTATGCCAGTCTCAAATTTAAATTTGTCTTTCTTCAGCGAATTAATATAATCACGGGTTACAGCTGCCCGACGGTTAGATAGCTGTTGGTTTCTTGCATCGCTACCCAAAGCATCGGCACTGCCAAGTATCTGTATTGTATAGCCTTCCGGCAATTTATCCACAAGCTGTTTTAATAAATGTTTATTCTCATTGCTTAAAATATCGCTGTTATAGTCAAACCTCAAAATAGCTTCAAACCGGTCATATATTTTTTCGACATTAACAGTATCCAAAACAGATGTATTTAGCGTATCATCTACCGATTTATGGTAGTTATGCAAAGAAAGAATCGCCTCGCCATATAAAAAACGCTCATTTTCTTTTAAACGTTTTTTTATCTTAAAACCATATACTCCGCTTCCAGCAGCCTTCACCGAAGTATCTGCAATTGTGGAATACAGGCTGCCCGTATCGCTTGAATTTATTATCGCTGCCTCATACTGCAATTGACCGTCCAGCTCGGCAAATCGCAAAAAATCAACATATTCCTGCAATTGAGCATTATGCAGCCAGATATCCACGCGCTGATTTTCCATAACTCCTTCTTTATGCTTATTGTTAGAAGGATAGCGCGGCATAGTTCGTGCAGCCGTTTTAATGCGGGTAGCATCAATACCGAGATTAATGAAAATTTGTTTAATATTCGCTGCTCTTTCTTTGGCAAGCTCCACGCCTTTTGGTTCGAATTGCGCACCAGCAGTAGCTCCTTCCAATGTAACAGAGGCAGTGGGATTGGCTTTTAATATCGCTGCAATGCGAGGCAGTATATGGTCATGCTGCTTAAGGGCATCCATATAATAATAATCGTCTATGGTTAAGTATTCATATTTTATATAGTTAGGCACTTCGGCAGAATTGTTGTCAAAAAACACGGCATTGACCACCGGCTTGGTTGCAAGCAGCTCTGTGCCCGTATATATCACCCCGTCAAATCCTGCAGGCTCTATGATTAGATTGGGCGGAACAACCCGTTGCACCGGTTCGGGAGCTTTTTCCTCAGGCAGTTCCGCAACCTCAACAGTGTCGCCAAAATAAGGCTTGTCATTGCCAATACTGAACCGCAAGCCCATGCTGAAATGCAGCGCATGTGTCTTCCAATCGACGTTTTGGGCGACATCGGTAAAATTATAGTCGAAGCCTATCTGCTGTGTCCAATGTATCCGATCGCTCACTTTCAGGAGGTTATCGAAGCCGATACTGCACCCAAGGCCAATGCGGTTAATATCGCCTATTTTGCCCGATGCAAGGTCGCGGGTACGGGACTTTTTATTAAAATTATTTTTAAAATATACATCATTTGGCGATATAACTGTTTCATATTGCTCGAACTCATTGATAGCAGCGATATTGCAGCGAATGCCCGCATAAGCCCGAAATGGACCGTTTATCAGATTGTCCACCAGGACATAGCGCATATCCGGCTGCAATTCCAAATAATACAGGGCGGCATCAATTTGGCTGCGAACAGTAGCTTTTTTGATTTGCATGTCGTCGTCGCGGTAACTATATTTAAAATCGTCATACAGGCTGCCGCTCCGCTTAACATAATTCAGACCGAAACTCAACTGAAATCTGCTGCCAAAGCTGCGTTCCAATGCTATGCCAAGACCATATCCAAAGCCATGTCCATTCTTATAAGTTATGCCATCACACGAGATAGCATTCGTGAACGAGTCGAAATCCGCTTGATATATATTGTAATATATGCCCGCTTTGGGATGTATGGCAATCTTTTCGTCATCTAAAAAATTATCAGCCAAAACAGTATATGGCAATATACAGGCAAGAATTATTAATAAAAATTCATTTTTCTTCATGATTAAGGTATTAGATATTAGCAAGCAGGAATAATAGAATATTTCGAATAGAACGGTAAATCTAATTATATACTGTACTGCTTATTTACCATATTGTTACGCACCAGCTCCAAATAATGTAAATTTTACTCAAGATCAATCAGGTATTACACCAATTGCTTGAAAAAGCATATCTGCATAATCTTATTTAAAAATTTTTAATAATAATTTGCTGTGCAAGGTAGAAAACATCATTCAAAATGTAAAAATATATAAAAACATGGCAAGGTTTATGAATATATTTTCATAAAAATCCAATATATAGTTTGTTGGAATTGAGTATGGTCAAATAATATAAACCGCTGAAATACATCAGCTTATAATATTAAAATTAAAAATTTAATTGTCACCGGCAGATGTAGCCACTTTAGCATATCGCAGCACCTTGTCTTTATAAAAATACCCATTCTGTAAAATCATAACAATCTTATTTTCAGGCAATTCCGAAGGTTGTCGCATTAGAGCCTCGTGCAGATTCACATCAAAATCATCACCTATCTTGGTATCCATTTGCTTAACTCCTTCTTCTTCAAACAGTTTAGCCGTTTTCTGACTGATAATGCCCAGACCTTTTTGAACAGAGGCAATATTGTCGGTACTATTTGCTGCCTGCTCTGCATTTTTTATATCATCTAACAAATCAATGCACTTAACTAACAATTTAGCAACTCCATATTCCAATAAATCGCTTTTTTCCTTGTCGGTTCTCCGTTTAAAATTTTCAAATTCCGCCATTCTGCGCCGCAGCTGCTCTTCAAGCTCATTTTTTTCGTTTAACAGCTCTTCGATTGTGGCATTAAGTTCTTGGTTTACCGTCTCCAACGAGTCGCAGCGCTGGTTTATGCCGTTGATTTCACCTGAATCCATATTTTTTTCTTCGCAATTATTATCATTTATCGGAATATTTTGCGCAGGATTTTTTCCGTATACTGTATTCAATTTTTCCATAATCTCTTTTGGCGAAGTATGACTGTTATGATGTTTTTTCTTATTTTCCATCTGTTTTCAAACATTAAATTTAAAACAATAGCTTAATCAAAACTATTGCAATATACAAATTTTGCTCCATATTCGAATACACAGTTAAATAATAGAGAATAAAATTATTGGGATTGCATTTTTTAAGTTATATTTGTAAATGAATAGTTTTTATGAATTTATTCAAATGGAAAAAAATGAGAACATGGAAGAAACAGGCAATAAATTTTCTAAAATTATGTATGATACATTGAATTTAGTAGATGAAGGCATAATAATATTAGATAAAAAACAAATTATTAAATTTATTAATTATCCTGCAAAATCAATTTTTTTCTCAACAAATTCCAATTTTATGTTGAAGGTAAGATTGGAAGGCAAAATGTTTTCTGATTTGATAACTCATGATTTTGAAGCACTTAATTCGATAAGCGGTACAATAAAAAATGCAATTTCTGCTAATAAATTATGTCATATCGATGTGTCGATAAAAGCTAAAAATTATTCACTTAAAATTAGCCCTGCCAATAATATTAACGGTGAACAGCATGGAGTGTTGTTAATATTTTCATCAAATAATTTATTTAAGCCGCAAAATAGCGATACGAATTCTCAGAATAGATATTACCAAATGCAACACAATAATTTGCTGAAAGTTATTGCGCAATTATCGGATAAAAAAGCTGTTTTTGAAGCAAGAATTAATGAATTGGAGACGAATCAAAATTATCTGATGAAGCAAAGTTCAGCAAATGCTAAGCAGTTGAGATTGTTTCAGTTATACTTAGATAATATTCCTATTCCAATTGCGATAAACAATTTTCCCGACTACGATATTGAGTATGCAAATATTGCTTTTTGCGGGATTTCAAAAATAGATAAAAAATTGGTGAAAGGCATTAAGGACAGGGAAATATTTGATGATTATAATTTGAATTTTCTTGAAAAATCGATAGATGAAAATATTGAAAAGAAAGGATTTTTTAATGTAGAAACTCAGAGTTTGCAAGTAAAACAGCTCATTTTGCGGGATGCATCTTTTGAGCCTATAAAGCTTTTGCGTATTTTTCACAAATATCCTCACGATAAGGTTCGTTAGGATATTTATGAATAAAAATTAATAAATGATATTTTGGGCATATCAAAAAAATTTATAAATAATTTAAATTATTGAGGTTTTAATGAAAAAATATTGTATCTTATTGTTATTCATAACGTTGTTTGTTTGTGTGGCTTGCCAAACCGGATATAAAAAGTATGATGAATTTGGCGGTGGATACAAAGAAACTTTTTACGCTCCCGATAGAGCCATGGTTTACTATTTTGGAAATTCAAGCACAAAACAGGAAGATGTTGGCGATTACGCTTTATTGCGAAGCGCAGAATTGGCGGTCGAAAATAACTACAAATACTTTATCGTTGTGGAAAATAAAGACTTAACAAAAATATCCACATACACTTCGCCCGGCGGAGTTGAAACGAAGGAAACGAAAACTAAAAAAGGCGATACCACAGAAAATAAAACTGAAGTTAGATATATTCCGCCGACAACTAAAACAAACGTATTGCCGGCTGTAACTTTGGAAGTTCAATTTTATAAGGAAAAGCCGGAACTGCCAAATAATACGTTTACTTACGATGCAGTATTTTTGTATAATTCTCTCAGGAAAAAATATGAGATTACCGATTAAAAACTATGTCAATCAAATATATTCCTAAAAATAAAAATGAAATTATGCTTTTTAAGCGTGAAAAAGCGCTAAAAGAAAGGCAGCGAGAGGAAATTACGGACAACACGCTAATATCTCTGCGCCGCGTCAATCTTCATCAGCAAAAGAAAAATGAAGATTTTAGAAGCAAAATTCTTTCGTTGAATGAATATATTAATAAGCAAAATACCAAAAAACTTGTGGAAATAATAAATTATTTTATTGCAGATATAAATTAAAAAATATTCATAAATCAATTTAAACTGGAGCAAATATGTCTATTTCGTTAACCAAATTATCAATAAAAAAAGCAGTATTTTATGCGTATCATGGCGTAAATAAAGCAGAGAAAGAGATCGGCGGCAAATATGAAGTCGATATTGATTTGTACTATGACGCAACAACCGCAATCATTAGCGACGACGTGAATTATGCTATAAATTACGAGGAAGTGCTTTACAATATTTCCGAAATTATTCAAAACGAAAATTATAATCTTGTGGAAACTGTTGCCAATGAAATTTTGAATGGTGTGATGGATAAGTTTGAAATATTGGAAAAAATTTCCGTCAAAGTGCGCAAACTCAACGTTCCAATTCATCGATATATTGATTGCATAGAAGTTGAACAAAGCATTGAGAGAGAAGCGTAATATATTGAAAAATAGCGTGTTACTGTCGCTTGGTTCAAATATTGGCGATAGGAAACAGAATATTTTGAATGCAATTTCATAATTAACCGAGGCGAAGATTTTAACTGTTATAAAGCTTTCATCTTTTTATGAAACCGAGCCGTTTGGCAATTTAAATCAGCCTTGGTTTTATAATATTGTGATGACAGGCAAGACATTTTTTTCGCCTGAAGAACTGATATTTTTCTGCAAGTCTGTGGAATTTTTTCTTGGAAGAAGACAGAAAGAACAGTGGACTGAGCGGAAAATTGATATTGATATTTTGTTGTTCAATAGTCGCACAATAAATGAAAAAAAATTAATTATTCCGCATAACTACATGTGTAACCGCCGATTTGTATTAGAGCCTGCATCAGAAATTGCACCAGATATATTGCATCCTGTTGCAAAGAAAAGCATTCTGGAGCTTTTACTTGCCTGCGACGACACAAGCAAAGTGGAAAAAGTATATTAAAAAAAAATGGCAGCACAATAGCTGCCTTTTTTAATACGCTTCGAATTTTATTTTTATCTGTATAGATTTCTGATTTTAAAAAGCTCTAACATCATTTTGGTGGAATCTTTGATGGGATTGACTTTGCTGCGGGCATCGTTGTACCATTCTACCGGTATTTCCCTTATCGTAAAGCCAAGTTTGCGTGCAAGAAATAAAGCCTCTACATCGAAGCTGAAACCATCAATTTGTGCTTTAGAAAATATGGCTTTTGCGGCTTCTTTTTTAAAACCCTTGAATCCACATTGCGTATCTGTAATTCCCTTGAAAACAGTAGCTTGCACAATTTTATTGAATATTTTTCCCATAAATTCACGATAAAAAGGCTGGCGCACTTTTAGCATAAAATTATTATCCGCCCGATTGCCAATCACAATATCATACCCTTTTTCCAGCTCGAAAAGCATTTTTTCCAACTCATAAATCGGCGTCGATAAATCGGTATCCGTAAATACACAATAATTACCTGCAGCATTCAACATACCATGCCGAACAGCTGCACCTTTACCTTTGTTTGCGCCATAACTTAAAATTTCAACAGCATCAAATTTGCTGGCTACTTCGATGGTTTTATCAGTCGAACCATCGTCAACAAGCAAAATTTCAGCTATATAATTCTGTTCCGCAATATATTCTGTAATTTTTTTCAGGTAATTTTAGAGACGCTCTTCTTCATTATAAGCAGGGATTATTAATGATAGATAGGGATTGTTCATCAGATAATGCCAATATTATTTGAAGTAATGATTATGAATTTTTTTTCATAAATGAATGTTAAAATTTTCTAAGTTGTGCATCGAAATTTTTTTCGATAGAATTAACAATTGCAGCAATTTCACCCTCTATTTCTACATCTGTCAATGTCCGCCTGCTGCTTCCAAATGTCAGGGAAAAGCCAATGTTTTTCTTGCCTTTTTCGATATTTTTACCTTGATAAACATCAAAAACGTCAATACTCTGCAAAAGGCTGCTCGCTTTGCCTTTAATGTTTTTAATTATATCCGAGGCAGAACTCCTGTCGTCGATAATAAATGATAAGTCCCGCATTATAACAGGATACGGTGTAACAGGCTGATACAGTGGCGGCGGAATTTCTATATCGCTGAGTTCGGTTATATCTATATCCGCAATAAATACTTGATTTTCTATATCATATTTTTTAAGAATATTTTTGGATATTCCGCCTATTTTGCCGATACTCCTTTTGTCAATAACAATTTTAGCCGAATTTTTATCAAAGACATTATCATCTTCATCTAATGGCTTTATCTTATAATTCCTTATATTAAAGAAGTTGAATATATCTTCGATATATCCTTTCATATCAAAAAAGTCAAACTTCCTTTCTGGAACTGCCCATTGTCTGGAGGCTATAGAACCTGTGACAGCAAGCACAAAATGCTCCCGCTCGTCAATATTGTCAATGAATGAATTTGCAATACTGGTATATGGCAAAAACACCTTTCCGGTCTCGAACAGCTTCAAATTGACCGAGCCTTGCCTGATATTGAAAGCTATCGTTTTCAGCATTTGAGTTATCATTGACGGGCGCATGTTCGACATCTCCCCGCCCAATGGATTGTTGATTGTTATCGCCTTATCTGTGAAAAGGCTTGCCGAATACGGATCTGTCATATTATGTGTGAGTATCTCGCAAAAGCCAGAATTGGCACAATAGGTACGTATCCTGTTGCGCACAGGTAAAGGCGTCAGTGTTGCAGGCAGCTCTGTTTTGTTAAAATCAATAGCTGATGTGAAGTCAGGCTCAATATTATCATAATTTATAAGCCGCGCAATCTCCTCTATCAAATCTATATACGATCCCACATCATGCCTGCGCCGACTTGGCACTTCAACAGTAATACTGCTCTTTGTCTCATCCACAATAGTAAAATCCAGCAGATATAATATGTGCATAATGTCATCAGTATCCACATCTGCACCGATAACCTGCATTACTTTTTCAAACGGCAATTCTATGATAAGTGGTTCATATATATTGGGATACCTCTCCACAGGCTCACTAAGCACATGCCCTTGCGCAAGTTCGGCGATAAGCTGTGCTGCTCTGTCAATGGATGTCGATAAGGCATTTATATCAGTGCCCCGTTCAAAGCGATAGGAGGCATCGGTTGCCAAGCCAAGCTTTTTGGCTGTTCGGCGTACAGATGATGGAGCAAAATATGCCGCCTCCAATACCACGTCGGTGGTATCATCGGTGATTTCCGCATTCTCCCCACCCATAACTCCTGCTATAGCAATAGGCTTATCGGCATCGCATAT
This sequence comes from Kapaibacterium sp. (SeqCode), assembly GCA_031550405.1. Taxonomy (GTDB): domain Bacteria; phylum Bacteroidota; class Ignavibacteria; order Kapaibacteriales; family UBA2268; genus JAVBOP01. Next base: position 22,441 of record JAVBOP010000049.1, on the reverse strand, counting down.
CATCAGCATGTCGCCGTCAAGAGTGCGCTCCTTGCCGTCAAGAGTAGTAAATTTACAGCCGTCGAAGCCTGTTTTGACTGTGATGGTATTGCCCGCAATCTTGTTCAAATCGAAGGCATGAAGCGGGTGTCCATACTCCATAAGCACATAATTGGTAACATCAACGACGATATTGATGGGACGTATGCCTGTTTTCAGCAACGCATTCTTAAGCCATAGCGGCGATTCGCCATTTTTCACATTGCGTATAACCCGGGCAATATAGCGCTGGCATAGCTTTTCATCTTCAATGCTCACATCGATATGGTCAGAGCATCTCTCCTGTGTTTCATTCAACAGGAATGCAGGCGGCTGTATTTTTTCCCGCATATACGCTGCTATTTCACGAGCAACGCCAAGATGGCTGGCACAATCGGCTTTGTTTGGAGTAAGGCTTATTTCCAATATTATATCATCAATATCCATATATTCCACAAACGGCACACCCACAGGAGCGTCATCGGGCAATACCCATATACCACTGCTATCACTGCCAAACTCAAGTTCTGCCTGACTGCATATCATTCCCTCAGACAAATGCCCTCTGATATTTCTATTGACAATCTTGAGCCTGTTCGACGGGATAACAGCGCCTTCCGTAGCTACCACCACTTTCTGGTTCACAGCTACATTTGGCGCCCCGCAGACTATTTGCATGGTATAGCCTTCGATATCGACCTGGCATATTGACAAGGCATCAGCAGATGGATCTCTGACCACCTGCTTTATTTTGCCGATTGTAAAATTGCTGTATCTGTCATCTAAAACCTGATATGAATCAAGCTCAAATCCCAACATTGTAAGGATATTATCAAGCTCATAAATATCATAATCAAAGGCAATATATGTTTTCAGCCAATTATAGGAAATGTTCATTTTAGAGTAATAGCCTTATTATGGATAACTATTCAACGAGCCTGTTTTTAATTGCATAATGCGCAATTTCAGCTGTATTGTTTAATCTTAATTTTTCTAATATCCTGATTCTATAAGTACTTATAGTATTGATACTTAGATTTAAGTCATGAGCTATTTGCGAAGGCGAACGTCCTTTTGCCATCATGCACATAACTTGAAATTCCCTGTCAGATAAGTTCTCATGCAAAGGCACTTCGCCAACTTCGAGATTGTTAATCAAAATTTCTCCGAGCTGCGGCGAAACATATTTCATGCCCTTAGACACTCTGTCCACTGCCTTCATAAACTCCTCAGGCTCGCACTCCTTGTTGATATAGCCGGATGCGCCCGATTTGAGCAGCCGCACGGCATATTGGTCTTCAGGATACATGGAAAATGCAAGCACAGGAATTTCCGGCGCAATCTGTTTCAATGCTTTCAAAGTGTCAAGTCCGTCTTTGCCAGGCATGGAAATATCAAGAATAACAACATCGTATTTATTCTCTTTGACTTTTTGAAGCAATTCATCACCGGAACTTGCCTCATCGGTTTTATAAAAGCCCGGTATTTCCTCTATCATTTGGATTAAACCCTTGCGTACCACAGCGTGGTCATCAACAATAATGATGTTTATCATCGTTTTTACCCTTAAATATTTTTTATATACCGACAAATATAAGAAAAAAATTGTAATGTATCTAAAATTTATAAATTATCCCTATGTTTTATACTTTGGCAACCATAAGTTAATGGTATAAAAAATATCATAATTTTATGTTTACAGGTATTTATGAATAAAAATTCATAAATACTGTTATAGCCGTCTAATTAGCAGTAACTTAGAAACATAAAAATATTTGAATAACATATTAATAATTGTAAAAGTAATTGTAAATTTTTTTTGTCGTATCTGCACATGCAATCACTTATAATTATATAATGCGGCAATACCAATATGATAAAATATAGCCAGCAACAGAAAAAAACCTCATAATCTATAGATTTTAATAAGATTATGAGGTTATAATGTTAATATTTAAAATAAATTTACTCAATTATATAAGTAAAACCTATTGTTCCATTGATAGCCTGCAAGCTGTTCTGCTTGTCTATTGTTTTGAAATTAAAGCTGTTTGTATTGTATTGATAACTTGCAGATAAATTGGCTCCCCAGTTTGTGTTTCTTCCAAACTTTATAAATGTACCAATTTCAGGACTTACGTGAAATCCATATTGATTGTCATAAAAATCATAGTCTGAAACATATATTGATTGGGTCGAATAATTAGCGCCGACGCTCAGACCAATATATGGACGAATCATGCCGTCGGGCTGGAAATTCCAAAAACCGCCCACTTGAAAAGGCACCGAAGTAAGATAGCGGTACTGTTCGGCTGTAACATAAGTGCCGGCATCAAGTTCATAACTCTTCCGATCAACAAAGCCATAATAATTATTCCATGCAACGTTGAAGCCGACTGCAAATTGCTCGGATATATATATTTGCCCTGAGAACGTGAAGCCCGACAAGCTAACATCCGGAATGAATGCATCAGATGAGCCGACCAATTTTCCTATATTCCAACCAAAAGTATAATATTGGCGAGTATCATTACTTGAAATTTGTGCATTGGCATAATTAAAACATATTGCCATTAAAATTATTGATATTATTAGCTTTTTCATATTCTTATCTCAAAATATTATAGTATTATTAAAAATTATTTATTATTTGTAAATGCAGTTCCCTGATTAAAGCAATCCCTTATAGCGCTTTGTATCTCAGACAATGTGTGCGTATCAGACAGTACATTACGTACAATTCCTGTCCAGACAATAGGATAGCGTCCACTGTCCTTGTCTTTAGCCTTCAAATCAACAATATTGATAAGCAAAGTTCCAACCGAGTATGAAGTTGTGTAAGTATATGGATAATAAGGGTAATACCAATCATAAGGATACCAATCCCAATACCAGTACCACCAATCGTAATCATACCACCAGTCATAAGATACGTTATCCACCTTAAAAGCATAAAGAGTAACAGCCAAATCGGGGCTTTCGCTCGTATCAACTTTGGTGTAATTCGCACTAAGAATATTGGCAACCTCATCAATTAACTGCTGCCCGTTGGCAGTCGGCGTTGGCGCAATATCTCCGTTACTGTCCTCTGTAATAATTACAATAGAATCGGCAATCGCAAATGTTTTGTAGTTGGAAAAATTAACTTTAGTATCATAATTGGTGAGAGATACTATTTGCAGTTGAGCCTCTGCAAGTTTGTCATCGTCATAGTCATAACATGACGTCATTATTAAAGTTGGCAATATAAGCCATAATCCTAAAAATAACCTTTTCATCGTTTTCAACCTTTAAAAATAAAATTGGTTAATAAAATACACATGATTTATAGGATTAAATTCGTATAAAATGCAAAAATGTTTTGGATATGTTCAAATTTTTTTTAAAGAAAGAAATATTTTCAATATTGACCTGACGATTGCATGCAAATATTTATGAATAAATTTTAATAATTTTCGATATAATATTCAAAATAATAGCAACTCCCTATAATAATTTTCAATAATTTCGTATAGTTATGCCATTTGAAAATAATGCATGAAAAGTCTGTCCAAATTGCGATTCAAAACACTTCAAAAAAATGGTTTCCAACATGGAAATCAACATTAGAAACGCAATATCTGCGCTCATCATTTGTGTTCATCCAAACGACGTATTATCCCCTTTGCTAATACAGATTTGTAGTTGCTTTGTTTTCCCTAAAAGCGTTGCAGAAAGCGAACGAAGAATTAAAAAAACATTTATGAAAATCTTGAAAAATTAAGTGATTTTTTATCCGATTTAGCAAATTCATTGACCAAAGAGTAGGTAGCTTCAATATGTTCATGCAATTATGCTATAAATTTGTATTAGCAAATGGTGTAATCCATGCCATTGGAATGTATATTGAAAAAATATTTTCAACCGTTGTGAGGTACGACCAGAAAATAGAAATACTATTCCAAGCAAAGGCGGACATATCGGACAGATACAACAAGAACTGACCATATTGACACTTTACCGGTATTATTGTACTGCAGGCTGAAATATGGGGTACAAAAAACTCCCGCTGTCATTATGAAAACGGGAGTTTATTTTTTTATAATCTGCTTTTTATTTTGCGATTATAAATGGCTTCATGTTATATTTGCCAGCATTATTTATGCGAATAAAATAGCTGCCATTGATAATATTTAAGTTTGTCAAATCTATCGAATGAGCGGCAATACCTTTTTCCACAGTTATGCTGCATTCGTAAAGCAATGTTCCGCGCAAGTCGTATATCCCTATTGTTCCCGCACCTTCAGTATCTGACAGAAACTTCACATTCAGCATATTGGAAGCAGGATGCGGAGTAAGCACAATACCTTCCGCAAGCAGCGCCTCTTCAATAGAGCCATTGCCGTCTGTATTCGGAGTTGCAGGTATTATTTTAACTACCATGTCAGCAGGTATAAGTTCGGAGCATCCGTTTGTGATTTTGGCAGAATAAGTGCCCGAATCAGACAAAATTACTGCAGGAATAATATATTCATCTCCTATAACTCCGGTGAAGTTATCATCCTTATACCAGCTTATGACGTCTGTATCTGGATTTGCTGTTGTTATAAACAATTTAAGCTCGCTGCCTTCTTCCATGTCAAGAGTAGATGGCGACATCTCTACAACTGTTATAGCATAATTATTCAATACGGTTATGCCAGCTTCGTTTGATTGGACAGGATTTACGTCAGGATCATTGCCTAACCACATTTTGCAGTAGAATTTATCACTAAAAGTACTTGCAGCATCAATAGCAATTGTTAATGTAGCAGTAGCTGTGCCTTTATAAGTGGCGTCATCTGATAATTCCTGAGTACCATAATACCAGCGGTATTTAACAGGTTCAGTACTGCTTGTATATGTTTCTATATGGAGGCTTGTTTCTGTTGCATCATTGCAAACAATAACATCATGCGGTTGCTCAACGATAAAGATTTCATCGCTTGGTATCAAATATATTGGTTGGCTTGTAGCACTGCCACCGCAGCGACCATTTACCATGCAATAATAGTAGTCAGTATTGTAAGTATAGTCATCTTCCACGATATGGCTAATAACCAAAGTTGATGAGTTAGCACCCTTAATCTTATAGCTATTCTCTAATGGTATTCTTTGATTTAATATACCATCATAGCGATACCACTGGAACTCGTCTTTATATAAATCCGGAGTGATGCCTGCATAGTGAGCTGCTACCTGCAAGGAAGCGCTGCCGCCTATACTACCCTTTACGCTGCCGTTAGTAACATTTACAACTTCTGTTTCGGGCAATATCATCAGCGTTACCGTATCCGACGACATAGTTACGATTTCCCCACACTTGTTTACTATTGATATATAATAATACTTACCTGCAAAAGAGTTATCTATATTTTCAAAATTCAGTTCTTGCAAGCTATAAATATTAGTACCATTAGTATCTATTAATGGATATCCATCTTTGTACCAACAACTGAAAATAGGAGTATCGCTAATGAAGTTAACTGATACATAAAAATTTTCACCTGTACATAAAGCAATTGATGTTTTAGGCTGTTGCAAAAACGATGGCACTTTAAGCACTTGGATTGAAATTTCATTACTGTATTCAGATAATGAGCAAGGAGATTCGCTATCAGCACGAAGACGAATACGAGTGTTTTTATAACGTTCTGAAGCTATAAATTCTAAAGTTGTAGTATTCGCTGTAGGCATTTCATATATAGAAATATCAGACCAGTAGCCATTATTATAATATTCCCAACGCACTCCTTTATAATTACCTTCTATACTGCTTGTAAACAATAAACTTTCGTTCTCACACACTTGAAGCGTATCTTCAAGAGGTAGTACTTCTCCATTGAAATAAGCCTTAGCTGACTGTACTGGAGTTACAGAATCCATGTGGACAGTGTATGATTGTTCTGCCGTGCACCCTCCATCAGGTGGATTAATTACTATCTTATAAGTTGTATAACCATTAGACGGATAAACTGAGTCAATAGAAAATTCAGGAATAGAGCTAACTAATAGTGGGGTTGCTTCGAATTCTGTGGAACTTGGAGTAAGCTGTCTATATAATGAATAATTCTTTACTGTACCAAAAATCACAAAAGATATATCAATAGAAGCACTGTTACTGCAATATTCATATTCAGTAGCAACATCAGCAGGAACTGATATCGGATCATACTGTAGCGGTATTGTGTTAGACAAACTCGAATTAATGTCATACGTGTCTTCTCCAACGATAACCTTGTTTACATTACCAGATAATACATTATTACAATTAGTTAATGTTGGATCTACTTCATAAACGACCCAAAAATAATTATTGCCTTCGCCCAATGTTTGATTATTAAAATTAAGTGTAGATAGCTCGCTTATATCAGGATTAATTATTGAAGATACTAAGTTGTTCGTGGAAAATACATCGCTTGCACCTGTTGAATATACTTCTATTTTGCTAAGTTTTGTACTTGCTGTTGTATTGTTGTAATTTAACTCTAAGCTATTTAATTTTAATGGATTAGATTTCTTCTCTGTAATAACATTATATTGCAAAACATTATACTGCTTATCTGTTAAGCGTGTTTTAGATGGAAAACTTACTTCGGTACGAAGATAGGACATATTCGGTTGCTCATAGTTGAAACGAATATGCGGTTCATAAGTATTGCGAGTGCTATATGTAGCCCCTCCATTTGAGTTAGACAAGTACCTATAAACTCCACCCGCTGCTGTAAAATAATTAACAACAAACGCATTAACATTACCTGTGCCCGAATTTCCCCATTTCCCAAATTGTACTTCAAGATAACTTGTTCCATCATACGTGAATGGTGTGTCAAAATTGAAAGTAAACCAATAACCAGCAGGTGCAGGATAATGCCCGCCACCACAAGGGTCTCCACATTCCTGTTGTATACCCTCCGTACAGCAACTAAAGCCAGCTGATTTATAATAAACTTTTTGCCATTCATTCGCCGCAGATGTATCAATTGCTCCACCTGTTGCATACCCAGCAGTATTAATTGTTGTTCCAATTTCAGCAGCAGGTACATTGCGTAGCCAAATACTTGCATTTGCTAATGTGTTAGCTGTACTTGAATTTGTATAAACGCTATGTATCCAAAAACTAATTGAACTTATTTTTATCGGCTTTCCACCTGCTGCTGCCATTTCAGTAGGAGTATAATATACTTTTGCAAAATGACTATTTGCATAGTTCCAATTCCAAAATAGCCACTGCATAGAACCATAATTAGACACGCCATTTCCACAACCTCCAGCTTGTGTATAAGCGGTATTGTTAGAAGTAGTACCATCACCGATTTGCAATACCTCCAATGCAAAAGATTTTTCTGTACTGCACAATGCTATCAGCGAAATAATACAAAGTAATTTTAAAAATTTTGATTTCATAAAACCTCAATAAAATTTATTTAAAAAACATAGATTACTCTATTATATAATTAACTGCAATATAATAAATATTTCTCGATTACTTAATATCATTTCAAAAAAATGAACAAATTATAGTAAAGATATTTAATCTAACTAGCAGTATCCATACAATATAATTTTAAATAAAGTTCTTACCATCCATAATCTCGTGCATGGAAATTTTCAGTAGCTGCATTTTTTTCAAAACTTCCGGCATGACTTCTTTGAAAAATATCTCACGCTCTATTTGCATAACTTTTTCGTAGGCATCGCCACAGACATAATAGCCGATGCCGCGCTTGTTCTCAATAATGCCTTGTCCTTGCAACTGCTCGTAAGCACGCATGACGGTGTTAGGATTTACTTCGATTTGCAGAGCCATTTCGCGCACAGAAAGTATCCGTTCTTCGGGCTTGTATTCCTGCATTAATATTTTTTCACAAATCAAATCTGCAATCTGTAAATACAATGGTTTATCTGATTTAAATTCCATATTTTTCTCCTAAACCTGTTTATTTTTAAAAACGCGCCAAGTAATATAGTTTATAGCGGCTACTATCATAAGTATAATAATATTAACGACATAAGGCGCATTGGGCGATGCAAACAAAGGCGTTAATGTTATCTCCATAAAATTCCAAAAACTCGGACATATTTGTGGACCGTAAATAACAAATGGAAATATTATAAAGTAAGGCAGTAGATACAAAAACATAATAGATTTCACTATCTTCTTATATTTAAAAAGATTAACAGAAAAAATCGACATCGATGTATTTATAAGAACAGCCATAAATCCAAGTGAAAACAGGCTCGCAATATCAGCGCTTTCCCAAAAAGAAGTTTCATCAGCTATATATTTTACCCAATTCAATGCAGTAAAACTATTTTCAAATAAACGAGATGTCATGAAAACAATAACAGGCACAACAATAAAGCATTGTATCAAGATTAATGAATATTTTTTAATCTGATTCGCTGGTCGCATAGCATAAAAGAAACTTCTTTTATCTTGATGTAAAAAGCCAGACAGATAAAATGGTGCGGCAACCATTATGATACTTATTAATATGTAAGTCAAGCTGAGTATTGTCAGGATATTAGTGGTATCAGTTTTAACAAATAATAATGGTACAGTATATACCACAGCTATAATAGCTATAATTAACAGGTATTTATAGCGAAGGTGATATAATTCATTTTTTAATAATAACAAAAATTTGTTCATATTGTTTATCTCCTATTGCAGTTGCTTATTTTTAAAAATGCGCCAAGTGATGTAATTCATAGCGATTACTATTATAAATCCGACAATGTTAATATTAACATTCACCTCTTTAAAGATGCTCATTATTAATATTCTACTAACAAATTCATAAAATTGATTTAAAATTGAAGCGCCTACCATGAAATATAGAATGCCAATAATCAAATATAAAAGAAATAAAGGTAACAGATAAAAAAATACAATCATCTTCATTATCTTCTTATATTTAAATAAATTAACAGCAAGAATTGATATAGATGCACCTATGAAAACACCTAATGCTTGGCTGATAAATGAACCATAGGAAGAAATGGAATTATTGACCTTATGAACATAAGTAATGCCGTAAGTGGCAATACTCTCGTATGTATAATTCACCCAGCCGAATGAAGACAATGCCAATTCAAATAAACGAGAGCTAATAAAAACCACAATAGGTACAACAACAAAACATTGCACCAGTATTGATGAATATTTTTTCATTTGACTTGCCGGTCGCATCGCATAAAAGAAATTTTTCTTACCCTGATGTAAAAAACCGTACAGATAAAATGGCGACAAAATCATTATTATACTTATTAATTCATAAGTGTAACTGCTCGTTGTAACCATTTTTCGTTCAGAAAAATAAAAATATGACAAAGCAGTAATTGAATATACCACAGCTATAATCGCTATAATTAATATATATTTATGGCGAAGTTGATATATGTCGTTCTTTAATAATAACAAAAATTTGTTCATATTATTTGTCTCCTATTGTAGTTGTTTATTTTTAAAAACGCGCCAAGTGATGTAATTTATAGCGATTACTATAACCACCCCAATGATATTAGTATAGTTTTGAATAATTTCCATATAAGTGCGAATATATTGTAATTTTTCCCCTAAATATGTTGTAAAATCTGCTGAAATGATTCCGCTTAAAAGTAAAGTTAGCGATAGCAATGCCATTGAAGGTATTATATAGAAAAATACAAGTGTTTTAATTAACTTCTTATATCTAAATAAATTAACAGCAAGAATTGATATAGATGTAATTATTGTAACACCCACAACTTGAGCTATAAACATAGTAAATTCAGAGTACATGGCATTAATAGTTCCTGAGCTATGAATATATGTAACTATATAATTTTCAAATGGCTTATGTATATAATTTGCCCAACCCAAGACGGAGAGACAATATTCAAATAAATTAGATACTGCAAAAACGAAAACTGGAATTGTAACAAAGCATTGCACTAATATTAATGAATATTTTTTAATTAAACTTGCAGGTTGCATTGCATAGAAGAAACTTTTTTTATCTTGATGCAAAAAGCCATACAGATAAAATGGTGCAATAACCACAGCCATAGCTACAAGTACATAAACACGACTTGTTGTAAGCGATACTTCCCCATTAAAAATAGGGATGCGAGAAAAATATATTCCAAATATGGCAGCTAAAATTATCCAATATTTATCGCGAGACTGATATAATTCATTCCTTAATAATAACAAAAATTTATTCATATTATTTATCTCCTATTAGAGTTTGTGTAGATATAGTTTCGTTTTTAGGTAAAAGTGCTTTTAGTTTTTTGAATTTTTGAATTACATGTATGATTGCCATTAGCATATAGAAGTTGCCTACGACATGATGAAATTTTGCAAATGCTTCACCCTGACCAGATATAAAGAATGTAATGCTTAATACCATTAAAATAAAGCATATAACAGTTATTGCTGTGATTTTATTTTTACGCCTGATATTCTTTTTTGTGAATGCTTTTATAAGTTTCCAATGTTGAAATACATGAATTATTGTTAATAAAAACCATGCGACCGATACAATACAGTGTGCGGATTTCCAGTAAGCAGTCGATGTTTCATCTGGATAAAATTTGCATGATAATACCAATCCGACAATTAACAATACATCAACAAATATCTTAGCTTGCTTGGATAATAACAAATTTTTCATACATTATCCTAATTTTTATTAACCTGATTAAATATCTGTTTTATTTGTGTCTTATTTCTTAAAACTGCATTAAATAACATTTCAATATTCATCTTGCTGTTTGTTCCATCATCGTTAACTTTAACAGCATAAAGACCTTGCGGCGTTTGTTCAGTATATAAAGCTGTCTCATCATCCTTCATGCAAAAATCAAATTTCAGTCTGCGTTCAATTTCTTCAACACTTGCATTGAGCAAAATATCCGTATTTGTCATAATGACAATCGGGTCGATGAGGTTTTCCAAATCGCGAACCTGATGCGTCGAAATTATAACGCATTGATTTTCACTTGAAAAACGCACCAACAGTTTGCGGAACACAGACTTAGATGGAATATCCATTCCATTCGTGGGTTCGTCCATTAACAAAAGCTCAGTATGACAAGCCATACATAGCGAAACCAACGCCTTCTTACGCTGCCCAAAAGACATTTCATTAAGCCTCTTTTTAGGATCAACTTCAAATTCACGCATACATTCCAAAAAAGTATCATGCTTATAGGTTGGATAGAAAGCTCCCATTTGCTTTGCCCATTTCTCAGCTACTTCCTTAGGAGTAATAAATTCATCAGGCAAAAAGAATATTTTTTCAAGAAATTTTTCTTCCCGCTTTTTAGGTTCATACCCTAATACAAAAACAAAACCTTGCTTCGGAAAAAGCAAGCCCGAAATAATTTTAAGCAGAGTTGTTTTGCCAACTCCATTTTCACCGAGCAATCCGTATATATTGCCACTTTTAAACTCTATATTGAGAGCTTCAAAAACAGATGTCTTTTTATATGCGAAAGACAGATTTTGCATTTCAATCATAATTTTATCCTTGTTACATTCAACATATTGCTGTATTACATCACTAATACGCTACAAAATTAAACATAGTTTCTGAATTAACCAAATTATTTTTTTATATAAAAATCAGAATATAGCAAACCACAATATATTTATGATTTGTTCATAAATATAAAATTTATATTGTGGTTTGCTATAAATTTAGTATGTAATTTCAAAGTCAGATGTTGGTGCTATTTATTTGTCTGTACGATTTTAATATTTCACCAGACGCGGAAGACAAAAATCTCTTCCCAAGCTATAGCAGTTGAGATGCGGAGATAACGATTGAGGTAAATTTATCGGCGTCTAATGAAGCGCCGCCTATCAGCCCGCCATTTACATTTTCAATAGCAAAAATTTCGCTGGCATTTGCATCGTTTAAACTGCCGCCGTAAAGCAAAAACACATTTTCGCCTTGTGCGCCGTAGTGCTTTATGAAATAATTTCGCAGCCAGTCATGCGCTTCTACAATTTCATTTGCGGTTGCCGAAATTCCAGTTCCTATTGCCCATACCGGTTCATAAGCTATAACAATATCAACTATTTGTTCTTTATTAACACCTTTTAAACAATTGTCAAGCTGGCGTTCCAGCACATTGAAAGTATATCCAGACTGGCGTTCTTCGAGCAATTCGCCAATACATAGAATGGGCAGCATATTGTTTGCAAGCAGTGCAAGCAGTTTCTTGTTAATTAATTCGTCGTTTTCGCCAAAAATGGAACGCCGCTCGGAATGTCCGATAATAGTATATTCGCACCCAGCGGATTTCAGCATTTCGATAGAAACTTCACCGGTAAACGCACCTTTAGGCTCATAATAACAATTTTGCGCTCCGAGATAAATCGTGTTATTTAAGGAGTTTAGCTTATTTGCAACGGTTGGAATAGTTACAAATGGAGGACAAACAATAATTCTAATATTTTCCTTAATATTTTCAGTAATTATGAATTTTTTTTCATTTAATTTCGAATTGATACTCTCTGCCAAAGCTTCTCCCGCATTGGCATTCATATTCATTTTCCAATTTCCTGCAATAATGAATTTATTCATTGCTCATAACTCCACTTACTTTAAAAATCTTATAGTTACTTAAATTTTCATCAGAAATAAAACCGTAGCCTTGTATAATCTCCTTTGGAGTAGTTATGCAAACAAAAGCATCGGAGTACAGTTTTCTGTCCTTATTTTTCCACTCCATTTCAGATGTTTCGAGCCTTGATTTCGTGCTATCAGAAACCACAACCACATTTCCTTTGGCAAACATATTCTTGGTTATTTCGTCAACATTCACTTCATCAGCCGTCAAAACCCCAGAAATTCCGCCACTTGTGGAAAAAAAAGTAACTTTCACACCGCTATCAAGCAGTGAATAGTTTTCTTTGGCAAATATCCTGCCGCGCCGCGCAGTAAGCACCGCTTTGGTAAAAGATGAATCAACAAAATCAATTTTAAGGTTATAGCTGATTTGGTCAGGCGCAAGCGTATCATCAGGTATTTGCGCTATTTCAGGCTTTGCATTCTCGGTATGACTGCATCCAAGCATAAAAATCGCAAATAATATTTTCATTCCCCGCAACATTGCTTTTGCCATTTTCAAATATACAAAATAATTTGAATAAATAATATCTAATGGTTGATAAATGCAGGAAATCTTGACTCTACACGCAGCAAAGTTGCCATAAATTTCGTATATTTGAGTTATGCAAAGAAAAAAACAGAGCGCCGCAAAAGCAAAAGTATATAAGAAAAAGGAGCCCAGTGGCAAGCAGATTGAAAATAATGAGGTCAGGCTAAATAAATATATCTCAGAAGCAGGATTGGTTTCTCGCCGCAAAGCTGATGAACTCATTGCTGCTGGCGCTGTTAAGGTCAATAAAAACGTTGTCTTAGAGCTGGGAACAAAAATAAAATATAGCGATTTCGTTACAGTTAATGGCGATCCGATTTATGTAACCCACAATCACTTGTATGTGCTTTTGAACAAACCTAAAAATTGCATAACAACTACAAGCGACGAGAAAAGGCGCAAAACCGTTATGGATATCGTTAAGCTGCGTGAGCGAGTTTTTCCTGTCGGTCGTTTGGATAGAAATACCACAGGCGTGCTTTTGCTGACAAACGACGGTGAGCTTGCCAATCGTTTGACCCATCCGCGATATAAAATTTCGAGAGTTTATAATGCAAAATTGGATAAGCCGCTGAAAATTATTGATGCTGAAAAAATTGCTGCAGGATTGAAACTTGATGAAAATGAAACAAGCTCGCCATGTAATGTAAGTATAAACCCTGAAGATAAATCCAAGGTAATTCTCGAAATTGCAGAAGGAAAAAATCACGAAGTAAAGCGCATTTTTGAAGCCGTTGGATATGAAGTAAAATCTCTTGACAGAAAATATTATCACAATTTATCTACCAAAGGCTTACCTCGCGGCAAATACCGTTTTCTTAACAGACAGGAAATTTCCGAACTGAAAAAATTAATTTAAAATAATATAGAGGTGCAATTATGAATAAATTTTCATTTTTATTCGTTCTTTTGTTATTACTCAATACTCCTGCTACTGCACAAGATAGAGGCGCATTGCAGAAAGATAACGTTAAGGCAGCAAATGCTTTGGATGTTAATATTCCTGACGACATAAAAAATATTGTTGATAACTTTTTTGCAGAAATTATTAAAAAAAATTATCGCCCTGCGGTGGAGAAACTGCTGCAAACAAGTCCCATTGCCGGTAAAGATGATGATTATAAAAATATTTTAAAGCAGCTGCAACGTTCCATTGATATGTACGGCAATATAAAAAAATATGAGATAATTAATTTTAAATCTGCCGGCAATAATTATCATAGAATCAACATACTTAGCTTGCATCAAAAATATCCAACTCGCTGGGAATTGACATTTTATCGTTCACCTGATTTAGGATTAATTGTTTCCAATCTTCGCTTCGATGATTTTTCAGAAGAATATTTTAATTAACTTTTAGCTTAACTGGATAAATTTAAGTAAACAACAAAAAAAAATGCTGCGATACCATAAAATATCACAGCATTTTTTTATTTGAAAGCAAAAATAATAAACATTACATTAGTAGTTAAGCTGTTATTTTTGATCTTTCAATCAGTGTTTTGAGAATGGATTTGTCTATATCTGTTAATTTATTTATATATATACTGGATACGCCGATTTTGCATTTACCTATATTTTTTAACAAATTTTTATTTTCTTTTTCCTCAAAATCTGCAGCAAGATAAATAACTAATGATCTCTTTACGGAAGTAAAACCTGCCCAGAAATAATCATATATACCCTTGCCATTATTGCTTTTATAACCACCAAAGCTAATTATATTATTAGACCATAATTGAGGCTCAGTATTTAAGATGCTTTGCATTAATTCTGCAAGTTCCGAACAATCATCTCGTCTATTTTTCTTTTCTATATCAGCCAATAGAGAGTCAGATGTTCTGTAGTTTTTTTTATTTTTTGTGTCTTTCATATTTTTGATAATGATAATATTGTTATTTAAATTTTGTTAATTGCTTTCGTGATTTGTATCAATTCAGATATAAGTTTGAATTTAATTTTTATGATTATAATAAATACGTACATATATCAAATTGGTTTATTAATTTAATAAATATTTTTCTATATTATCATAATGCCAATACCGTAATTAACATGTAACTTAGTTGATTTTAATATAGATACGCCTATAGAGAAGCTGTTTTTTTTCTAACCTAAAATTTTATCTACATCTAAAAAAGAAGTTAGCGGACTGCTGGCTTCAGCTGTGTTTAATGGAGAGGCAAGCTCCGATTTATAAGCCATACGCCCCGCTGCAACCGCTAAGGCGAAGGCCTTTGCCATTTCAACGGGAGCTCCTGCAACCGCAATTGCCGTGTTTACAAGCACCGCATCCGCTCCTAATTCCATCGCTTTGGCAGCGTGCGAAGGAGAGCCAATGCCAGCGTCAACAACGACGGGAATATTACTTTGCTCAATAATAATTTTCAGCATCTCCTTAGTTTTCAAGCCCTTATTGCTGCCAATAGGCGAGCCGAGCGGCATAACACTTGCTGCACCAGCTTCTTCGAGCATCTTGCATAGGACAGGATCCGCCTGAACATAAGGCATGACAATAAAACCAAGTTTAGCAAGCTCCTCTGTTGCTTTTAAAGTTTCAATTGGGTCTGGAAGAAGATATTTGGCATCCGGATGTATTTCTAATTTAAGCCAGTTAGTGTCTGTTGCCTCCCGCGCGAGCTGTGCTGCAAAAACAGCTTCCTTGGCATTTCGCACGCCAGAAGTATTGGGCAAAATCTGCACATTTGGATTGATAACATATTGCAAAATATCATCTTCCTGCGCATTAATATTGACACGTTTCATGGCAACCGTAACCATTTCGGTTTGAGCCGCCAATATTGCCTGACGCATCAAATGATTCGATGAAAATTTTCCGGTGCCTAGAAATAGTCTGGAGTTAAACTCCTTATTTGCTATAATTAGACAATCTGTATTCATATTTTGCAAAGCATTTATTAAAAAATATTCATAAAAATGTAGAGCAATTTTCCATTTTTTACATGTGCAGGATAGGAAAAATATTTGCGCCTCTATTTTAAATACGATGTAATTTCTTCGCTCATAGGCGAGATTTTTGAAGAAAAGGCAGCTACCAGATTGCCGTTTTCATCAATCAAATATTTGCAAAAATTCCAATTAGGCTCTGCTACAGCTTTAGCATTAAGTTTGTTATTTGTAATCCATTTATAAACAAAATTTTTGTTTTCGCCTTTCACTTGTGATTTTTCCATCATCAAAAAAGTTACTCCATAATTTTCCTCACAAAAAGCTTGTATTTCGCTATTTGTTCCGGGATCCTGCTGTCCAAAATCATTGGAAGGAAACCCTATAACTATCAATTTTTCCTTATATTTATTGCTAAGTTCCTCTAAATCCTTAAATTGCGGAGTATAGCCACATTTAGATGCGGTATTGACAATAAGTACTTTTTTACCTTTAAAACTGCTAAAATTCACCGTATCGCCTGATATTGAGTTAAATTTCAGTTCATAAAAACCGTTGGTTTGAGCTAAAAGTAAAGCTGGAAAGCATGTTGCATATATACATAAAAATAATTTTAATAATTTTGCTATCATTATCTGTCTCAAATTTGTTATGATTTAATACATGCAAGATAACAAAAAAAATATAAATTATCAATGAATTTATGTAGAGAACAGGATATGATATTTATAAAAAATGGTATTATTCAACGAAATATTGTTCATTTAGCAAAAAGAGTTTGTGCGAAAATACTGTTATCCAGCTGTTTGTTTCTTGCCAAGTATTAACATGCAAATTTTCTGAAAAAATATTCAGAAATGTATGTATATATCGAAAGCAATGGATTGCTACCAAAAGCTATACCGCATGCCTAAGTAGATGTGGCGACCAGTGATTGGTCCCCAGATGAGCGAAGCATCAAAATACTGTCCAAATGGGTTGTCTGACGAAATGATAGGATGCTCCTGCTTGAAGCCTGTAATATTTTCAGCGCCTAAATAAATATCTAAATCGCCGAAACTCTTTGTAATCTGGGCATTTATCAATAAAAACGGGTCGAACATTTCTGCCATTTGATATTCCTCAGGATTGCCTGCGGTGCTTGGAATTCTGCCTTTTCCGCTATAGTCAAATGTCAAATCGAAAGCCCATTCCTTCATATCCGTTGTATACTGCAAATTCAAAAATGCCTTCTCGCGGCTCTGTAAAGCCTTATTTTGCAGCAGGTTATCTGTTGTTGTCCTTACATCATTTATGCGATATGCCGCTGTTATGAAAAAGTCCTTTATCGGCTGGGCAGTTAAATCAATTTGATAGCTGTTAGAATAAGAATCGCCTGCCAAATTATAAAAATGCACTTCCTGCGGATTCATGTCTAAATCTATAACTACTTGATTTATAAAATCAGTACGATAAAACTCTCCGTTCAAATCAAATGGAACATCAGCTATTTTAAAGGAATATGTGAAATTTGCACCATAATTCCATGCCTCTTCAAGTTTTAAGCTATCGGCAATAATGAAGTTACGGCTGCTTGCCAAATAGCCGGAATTTTCAGCGATAACTCGCGCAATTCTAAAACCTTTGCCGGCAGATGCTGCAATAATTAAATTTTCGTTAATATTGTATTTCGCATGGATACGCGGCGATATGAAAATATCAAAGCCATTTGGAAAATCGGTACGCAAGCCCAAAAGCACGTTCAAATCCTCAAATTGAGAAAATGAATATTCGGCAAAAACTCCCGGTATTGTTACCAGATCATCATAATTCACATCGCTCAAAGCCTCCAAATAGTTGTCATATTGGTAACTTGCGCCGACTGTGATTTTGTCCGCTGCAAAGGTTGGAGTCTGGAACATAACGCTTGCGTAAAACGAATTTTGCTCGGCATCATAATTCCTATGCCCATAAAATGAACTTTGCCTGTGGTGCGTGAAATCCAAAATTGTTCCAATATTCATTCCATCGTCATTCAGTATAAACCCATTCTTTGTATACAGGTTATAGCGGTTTGTCCTGATATTCAAACCATATAAATCCGTTTGGTTATCCTTAAAATATCCCTTTTGTCCGCCCTCTTTATTGTCATAAACTATATTGATTCCTGTAAAATTATTCCAAAATTCGCTCGTTTTCGACCAGCGGTTCATAAAATTAATCTGCTGCCCCATTGGCTTATCCAGAAAATTGTCGCCATTATGGTCGTTTTCGGTGAATAAATCATTGGCATGGAGGAAAAACGTGGTAGCAAGATTATCGGAAAATTTAACAGTGTGATCGGCATTAAATTCAATCATTGCCATATCATCGGCATATAAATTCAAAAAAGTGGGATTGCCGTCGCCCGGCTTTTTGAAATCAATGCCAATAAGCCCGGAAATACTCTCAAAGCCATTTTTCACGGATGACGCACCTTTCGCAATAGAAATGGATTCGAGCCATGGACCCGGCACAAAACTAAAGCCATAAATCGAAGCCACGCCGCGCATGACAGGAATATTTTCCGCCAAAATTTGCGAATAAATGCTTTGTAAGCCAAGCAATTGAATACGCTTAGCGCCGGTTACAGCATCACTGTACTGAATATCGACCGAAGGATTGGTTGTAAAACTTTCAGACAAATTGCAACACGCTGCTTTTTGCAAGCCGCGAGTAGAAATAGTCTCCGTTTTCGCGCCTTCGAAAAAGCCGATGCTTTGCGAATATTTGTCGCCAGAAACGTTTACGGCATCAAGAACAATCGTGGATAGTTTTATTAAAATTTCTTCATTATTCTTGATGTTTGCAATTTGTAAGGTATCATGTTTATAACCAATTAGCGAAATTATGACCAAGCTGTCATCTTTTTCCGGCTGTATACTGAATTTGCCATTTTTATCAGAGAAACTGCCTTTTTTCGACGGCAGCGCCATAATTCGCGCATTAGGCAATGGAATGGTGGAGCGGTTTTCATCCTCACCCATTATTTTACCTTCGATATTAGCCATCAAAGCTTCTGGCAAAAGCAGCAATAAAATTGTAAGTAATATATATTTCATCATACTATATTTGTGTCGCTGGTGATTTTCCTTCCTATTTTTTGTCTTTTGAAGTTGTGCGGATACGCAGCCTGAACTTCTTTTCTTCGCCTGCTTTGATGGGAACTTTGTAGGCTATCATATTAGCTGATTTTTTTTCCCACTTGTAATCAAGCTTCAATATTTCCCAGTTCGTGTTGTAATATGTGATAAGCGTTTCAAAATCTATCTCTATGTTTTTATTGGACTTACGGTTACGGGCGGAAATTTCATACTCATACTCATTCACTTTATCGCTGACCTGCTTGTGTTCAATAAAACTTTCTTCAACGACAACATCGAATGCCTTGCCAATATTCAGCTTTATAATTTCGTCTTTTGGCGTGTGGCGAATCCTGTCCTCGCCAATAAATTCCAGCGATTTCCCATCAGATTTATTCACACGAATACGCCCTTGAGGCATTGGAAGACCGAGGTTATTCTCCTTGCTATTCTTAAATTCTGCAACAATATTCACATCTTTTTTTTGCGGTTCAGACTGATAATAATTGCTGCCCGTTGCCACTTTATATTTTAAATCTATATTGATATCATTTGCATTGAATAAGGCTATCTGCTTGCTTTCATTATTATTTAGTGTAGTCTTCCGCCCCAAGTCATACAAATGATATTCAAAAAATTCTTTCTCTTCAAAACCACCATAATCAGGCGCCGCTTCCATAAGCATATCATTAGCATGTTTGGCATAGCTACGCAAGTCAGTTTTAGCCCTTTGCAAGCGGTTCACTTCACCTGCGATTAATTTCAGCTGGGCATCGTTGTAAGTTCCACCAGAATTATTAGTTACAGTTACCCATGAATTTAAATTCATTTTCGTGTCATCATTATTCAATTCCGCAACATATTCTGCCGTCCATGACATATTGCTCGCCTGATAGCTCAATTCCGCTGTCTTTTTGCCTGCATCCTCCGAATAAATCGTCCAAACGAGCGTAGGGCGCGTAATTAAGCCCTCAGGCAGATTCGGCACTCTAACCTGCGCATCATAAATATTCGGGAGCATGATAAGCCCGCCATCCTTCTGTCTTATCGTAACTTGCATGCCTGAAGCAGACAGCAGAACGCCAGTGACAGTTGATTTATCCTGCAAAGTAACCGTAATTTCCTTGTCAATATATCTCGCTAAAACTTTGTCAAAATTGATCAGATCATATTGATAATTTTGCTCCACAACATGAGCAGGCAATTTAATCAAAACGCTCGTTGGATCAAGCTGTGAAGCCACATCCACAATCTTGACCGTGTTCATTCCCTTGCTCAAATCAATTTCTCGAACATCCTTAATCACGCCAAAATTGCTGTTATAAATCGTAACGCTGACAGATTTTTGATTCTCCTGTGCACTTGCCGCAACACTAATGAGCGCCACCAGCAGCAGTCCAATGTAATGTCTCATAAAATATTTCCTGTTGTTATAATTTTTATCATACTTAACTTATAATTTCATCATACAAATATAGCAAAAACGAACGACTTATATTCTCCCTGTTTTTTATGTTTAGTGCTGTCGCCTGAATTTAATATCCCCATTATCCTGTCAATTCGCAATTAATTTGTATATTGCAACTTGTCTTTTTATCTATGAATTATTTTTCAAGGCGGAAAATGAAAAAAATATTATCAATTATTGTTGCAGCCTGTATTGCCATAAGTGCTGAAAATGCAAGTGCCTGTACAAATTTGCTGGTTACAAAAGGTGCCGCAGCCGACGGCTCCACTATGCTGACATATACTGCCGATGCTGGTGGTTTTATGGAGCCATTATACTTCCACGAGGGTGGCAAGCACGGCGATAATGACTCCATACCAATATACGAATGGGATTCGGGATGGATGAAATATCTTGGCAAAATCAAGCAGGCAAAAGAAACATACCGCGTTGTCGGCAATATGAATGAATGGCAGCTATCTATTGCTGAAACCACGTTTGGCGGGCGTGAAGAGCTTACGGATACGACAGGTATACTGGATTACGGCTCGCTGATATATATCACCTTGCAGCGTGCTAAAACTGCTCGCGAGGCTATTAAAGTGATGTCGGAGCTGGTTGCGGAATACGGTTATCACAGCGGAGGCGAATCAATGTCATTTGTAGATCCCAACGAGGCATGGGTATTTGAAATCATTGGCAAAGGCGGCAAGGAAAAAGGTGCTGTATGGGCGGCAAAGCGGGTGCCGGACGGACATATAGCAATGCACGCCAATAAGGCAAGAATTAGAAATATCACTGACAATAAAGATGAATGTATGTATTCGCCCGATGTTATGTCTTTTGCAGAGAAAATGGGATACTGGGATAGCAAAAAGGGCGTTATGTTTTCATTTGCTGATTGCTATGACCCTGCAATTCCAAGCGGCTTGTTTGCATGTGAAGGCAGAGTCTGGAGTGCATACAGGCGTGCAGCACCATCGCTGAACCTCTCGGCGGACTATTTCACAGCGGTAATGGGTGCTGAGCCGTATCCATTCTCCATAAAGCCAGATAAGAAGCTAAATTTGAAAGATGTATATGCCTTGATGCGCGACCATTTTGAAGACACGGAGTTCGATATGACAAAGGGCTTGGCGGCAGGACCTTATGGATGTCCATACCGCTGGAAGCCTCTTGGATTTAAGATAGAAGGCGATACCACAGGCTATGCTTGGGAGCGCCCTATATCAACGCAACAGACGGCTTTTTCCTTTGTTGCTCAAATGCGCAGCAATATGCCCCGCGAGGTTGGCGGCGTGCTGTGGTATGGCGTGGATGATAACTATTCAACAGTGTATACGCCTCTTTATTGCTCAATCACTAAGGCGCCTGAGTGCTTCCGTAATGCCGATATTGCTGATTTCAACCTCAATTCTGCCGTATGGGTGTTTAATTTGGTAGCAAATATAGCCTATCAAAAGTATTCTTATGCCATCAAGGACATACAGGAGGTGCAGGTCAAGCTTGAGGATAAGTATATCGCATACCAGCCGGCAATAGAGCGTGCAGCGGTGGATTTGCTAAAAAGTGACCGCAATTTGGGGATAGAGTATTTGACGGAATATTCCAATGCGCAGGCGCAGAATACTATGGATGCGTGGACGGTGTTGTGGCATAAAATGGTGATGAAATATAACGATGGCTACATCAACGACGTCAATAAGAACAAAGGCAGAAGCCCTGGCAGCAGCGGCTATGGCAATGAATTTTTCAAGCAGGTTATAAAGGAACGACCCGGATATTTTGA
>JAVBOP010000196.1:0-8970 GCA_031550405.1 Kapaibacterium sp. (SeqCode) | reverse complement strand
AGGATTACACCAGCGAACAAAAATATACGGATTATGGAAACGACTGGTATTTTTTCGTTATGCCCGGAATGAGTTTGTATTATCAGGGCAATGATTGGTTTCGCATTGGAATATCTGGCGGCTACAGGTTGCCTGTGAATGCAAATTATCAAGTAAGTAATATGAAAAATATAGAGTTATCAAATAAAGACCTTGATGGAATAAGTGTTTTAATCAAACTTCAATTGGGGAGTATAAAATAATATGCCAAACAAAATAACCGACTTGCAAAATGCGTATACCTTTGCTAAAATCGATTCCAATGCAGAGCTAACCATGCTATATCCTGTGGTTTACAGTAATAGCTCCAAATACAATGAATTTGATTATGAAGATAAATTAAAAAATATAACCAACTTTACGGTAAATATTGAGCAGATTGAATTGTTCGATACTTTCATGTATATATTTATTAAAAATCTCAAAAATTATTGCGAGAAAAATGAAATTTTATTCATAATTAAAAGTAATGACTCTTTAGAATTTGTTAGATTTATGGAATTTTTAAATTCAAAAAAATCTGTAGAAGTTTTAAAAGAAAAGCAAAGCTGGCTTGTTCAATTTTTTCAGGATCTTGGAAATTCGTCTAAAGCCGTTTTTTATGATACAATCAAATTTATTGAATTTATTGGTGAAACCTTTAAAAAAATTATTGCTCTGCCCAAGAATTGGAACAAAGTCAGATGGGAGGACTTTCCACCATTTTTGATACGCGTTGGCGTTAATTCGCTTGGCATTTGCCTGTTAATAGTATTTTTAATCGGCATCATAATTGGGTATGTTGGCGCAATCCAGTTAGCCCGATTTGGCGTAGGCTCATTTCTTGCAGCACTTGTCGGCATTGCTGTAACTCGCGAATTATCGCCACTTATGGTTGGAATAATTATCGCAGGACGAACCGGCTCATCTTTCACCGCCGAAATTGGCACAATGGGAGTTTCCGAAGAAATTGATGCCATTACATCTTTCGGATTTGATAAATATTATTTTATCGTCATACCTCGCTTGCTCGCAACTATAATTTCAGTGCCAATTCTGGTCAGCATCTGCAACATTGCTGGAATTTTTGGCGGTTATGTGGCAGGCGCTACCATGCTGGGCACCACTTTTAATGAGTTTAAAATCCAGCTTCTAAACTCGTCACTCCGCAATGCGGATATAATCGGCGGAGTGTTGAAGGCGGTAGTTTTTGGATGGATTATAGGCATTGTTGGCTGTTTCAAAGGGTTTCGAGTTACTGGAGGTGCAGAAAGCGTTGGCAAATATACGACATCAAGCGTTGTAACTTCGATATTTTTAATAATATTACTTGATGCCATCTTCGCTTTCATAATATAGCAATATGATAATTTTTGGCATTGTTAATGATATGCAATAGCAACGTATGTTAATGCCTGCAAAATACATGATATTATATATTATTTTTGCAGGCATATATTAACAATACCAAATTAATATCACTTAACAATCAGTTTGTATGATGTAATGTTCGCAAAATTGAGCTGGAGCAGGTATGAGCCAGAGGTCAATTCCTGCGATAGATTTAATTCATTATGCCCAAACTGGCAATAAGTCATGCCAAAATCTGCCACTAATTTGCCCGACATATCAAACAATTTTACAGAAACAATTTGAGGCATATCAAGCTCAAAACCTACACTGAATTTATTGCTCACAGGATGTGGATAAACATTTATATTAAAATATTTTAATTTTTCGTCTATATTGCCGTTATCCTTGCCAAGCACACCGTTATACGTAATGTTTTGAGCCTTAACGCACATATTATCCGGCGAGTCAATAACGGTATTTTTGTCATACCATGAAACCACTATTTGATTGGCGAAAAAGCCTGTACATACCGGCGAATACTGCTTGGATTGCTTGGTATACAATGGTTTGCGCCATTCGATATTCTGATTCTCATCAATTCGCATGGCGTGCAATTCATATTCTGAAGTAGAAGCGTTCTTTTGAGAGACTGCAACCATAACTCTACCATTTTCGATACTTGCTACGGCAACAGGATGGTTATTTACAATGTCATCTACCTTATCAAGGATTTCCAAGCCATTATCGCCCCATAATATCTCACCCATGCCGCTTCCTTCATAATCAGGATCGTCTTCCTCCTTTTCAATTGGGTAGTGGATTTTCTGGAGCATTATGGAGTTTTTATTCAGATACGTATACTTCCATGCCACATATATCATTCGATTTACCGTATCAACACTCACTACAGGCATAGTGTGCGAACCCGGCGCCGTTGAGACGCCAATGCCATCATCAGAAAAGAGCCTGTTGCCTTTACTGTTAATCCTTTGCACGGCGATAGATTGTTTATTTTCTGCCACTTGATATTGCCATACTGCAATGATTCCGCCCGAACCATCAGGAAGCACGAATTGAGGATCCGCCGGCTTCAATTCTTCACCTGTAGTATTTCCAAGATATTTAGCCCGCCACGCTACCATCTTGACATTTGTATCAATGACGGTTGTATCTTTGCCGTTTATAACCGTGTCCCTGTTTTTAATAGTAGTATCATACATTTTACCCTGCCCATTGTACAGGTCTGCAAAAAGCGTGTTATTAGCTCTATAAACCACTATGAGGCTATCACCATTGCTGGGTATAATCACAGGCTGCAAATCCTTGCCTTCAATAAAGATATCCGCATCATACAGCTTTGCGCCGTCATTGGATATTTTCTGTATATATGCTCCTTTGCTGCTAATATTGCATGCAAAGAGATTATTATTTCTATTAATTGCAAGCTTTGCGCCATCCGTTATGCCGTTATTGGTATCCGAGAATATGGTTTTCCCATTATCACCCCACGCAAAAGTCTTATTGGCATTGATTTTATGCAGCGTAGTACCTTCAATTTCGTTTTTTATTTTGCCGACCACCGATATAATAGCTTCAGCACCCTTTGTAACAGCCAAGTCAATATCATGTAAGTTGTAGATAGAATTGGAGCTTGGAATTAAAACCCCGGTTTCTCCCCATAGCATGTTACCCAGCTTGTCAAGCAATTGCAAGTGCGTTGCGATGCTGCTTGCTCCATCTGCAACCTCTATCTGCTGCCATGCGATATATGTATTGCCATTTTCATGGACAGCTATTTTCAATTTTCCAATATCCTTAAATGGAGCAGCTCCCGATATTGCTATTGCATCCGTACTGTTATCTGCATATTCCGCTTTCGCACTGCTCATAAAAAGTGACAAAAGCAAGGTAAGTATAAGTAATTTTTTCATAAGTATGTTTTATTATAATTTGTTAGAAAATAATCGGCGATAATGCCATTTATTCCAATATTGGCTTTTCGTATATGCGGTATTCCTTGTACCTGTTGGCATTCAGGGTGTGAGTCAAGCCTTTATTCATCATTTCATTGTCATCCAGAACCCACGATGCCTCGCCCAAAGAAATGCCAAGCTTTCGGGCGCTTTCACCTATCTCATAGTATAGCAGCGAATCAAGCCCCGTCTTTTGAAATTCAGGCTTGACGCCAAGCACGATGACACGAAGGAGATTGATATTTTTCTTTTTTCTTAGCAGCTGGTAGCCCGCTCCGAGCATAGAGCCTGATTTATTATGTATCAGCACCTGATTCATATCTAAAAGAGCAAGAGCAAAGCCCGCCGGCTCTCCATTCGCTTCAATGATAATCGTGGTTTCCGGCGTTCCAACCTGAACCAGCTGCTTGGCAAGATAGTCGAACTCTTCGCCCGTCATCTTAACGAAGCCCCAGTTCGGCACCCATGCAGAATTATAAATATTTTTTAATATTTCTATATCTTTTTTCAGCTGTTTTTTATTTTTAAAATCAACATTTCTTACTTTCGCATGATACCTTTCCTTGATATAGCCGACCATGCGCATCAGCTTTTCGCTGCGAAAGTATTCATAATCAAGCAGATACGCATACAAATCATGAGCTTTTTTCAAGCCGTAATTTTCACATAATTCGAGATAATATTCAGGATTATACGGCATCAGAATGACAGGCGGAGAATCAAAGCCTCTTATCAACATCCCAATTTCGTCATTAAAAGTTGGATTGGTCGGACCTCGCATTATATCCAAACCACGCAATTTGAGCCATTTTTCGCATTCCACAAACAGCGCATTGGCAACCTCCTGGTCATTTATACACTCAAAGAAACCAAAAAAACCAACCTTGTCATTATGTATCATATTATGGCGCTTATTTTCGATAGCTGCAATCCTGCCAACGATTTTACCATTATTTTCAGCTAAAAAAAGCTGGTAATCAGCGTGTTTGTAGAGTGGATTTTTCTCTCTGTCAAATAGCTCCTTGCGCTCGGAAATAAGCGGTGGGACAAAATTTTTGTCCTTTTTATAGAAAAGCCATTGCGATTTAATAAACCGCAACAGACCTGCATTATCCTCAACTTTGGTTATCGTACAATTCATATTGACTACCGCCTAAAATTATATCTTGCAAAAACACCACTAATATACAAAAAAACTGTTAATATTGCAGAATATAACTTTATTTGATAGTGCTTTTCTACGGACAGGAATGGAATTTTATTTTTTTCATTTTTACAAGTAATGAATTTGTAATATCTTTGTAAAATTAATTAAATCAATATAAATGGTTTCTATGAAAAAATATGTTAATGTCTCGCTTGCGATTTTAGAGGAAGACTTTGAGCTTGCCTATGCAGTGCTTATTGATTACAATTTTATTGGTATGGAGGAGCTGTTTGATGAAATAATTTTATCATTTGCGGAGGAGCAATGGAATGATGAGATTAAAAATAATTTAATGCAACGAATCAATACAATTTTGCCTAACACAAAAATTATTAAAGAAGAAATTATTGAAGAAAAAAATTGGATTGAAGAGTGGGAAAAGAATGTAGAACCAATAAAAATCAGCGACAATATTATCATAACTCCTGCGTGGAAAGCGAGTGATACCAGCGTAAAACTCAAAATTATTATTAATCCCAAGATGGCATTTGGAACGGGACAGCATGCAACAACAAAGCTGATGGCAAAGTTGGTTGAGAAGGTTGCAAAACCCGGCCAAATTTGGATTGACGCCGGCACCGGTACGGGCGTGCTTGCAATTATTGCTGCAAAATTGGGAGCGGAAAAGGTTTTTGCCTTCGATAATGATGAGTGGTCGTATGACAATGCGGCGGACAATGCGAATGTGAACGGCGTTGCTGATAAAATTGAGATTTCACTGTCAGGAATTAACGAATATGATTTTCCGCAAGTTGATTGTATTTCGGCGAATATGTTTTTAAATTTAATTATTCATTCACTTCCTAAATTTTATAACTCCCTTAAAAATAATAATGGTATCCTGTTGATTTCTGGCATTTTAATTTACGACAGAGATGAATTAGTAATCAAAGCTGCTGAAAATAATTTTAAATTGATAGACGAATTGCATGAAGACGAATGGTGCTGTTTCCATTTCATTGCCACTTAGTTTTATGAATTATTTTTAATAATTAGCCCTTGATATGATACAAAAAAAGCCTGCATAAGAGCAGGCGTGTATCTATTCAGCAGCTTGCCACATGCATCTTTGTGGCGAAATGATTTTGCCGTCTGTTTTTAATTTTTTCATTGCTTTATCGACATCTTTGCGGTCGAGACCGGTCGCTTCAACAATTTGCCCTGCACTTACGGGCTTTCCAGCTTTTTTCATTGCTTCCAATACTTTGTCTTCCATGTTTTTCCTTTTTTATAAAATATTAAAAAAAATTAATAAATATGAGTTAATCGTTTTCTAAAATATATATTCCAGATAAATTTCTTCCTCTTTCATCATAATCCATGCCGCTTCCGATAATGAAGTTCGGCGGGACGCTGAAGCCAAGATAATTAATGTTTATATCGACACAAAATTTTTCGGGCTTGGCAACAAGCGATGCTACCGCAACCGTACGCGGGTCGTGCTTTTGTATGGTTTTCAGCAACTTGTCAATCGTATAGCCGGTATCAATTATATCCTCAACAATAATGACGTCCTGCTCTTTTAAATTTATCGAACTTTCCTGTACTTCGACTTTGCCGCAGCTGTGCATGTTCGAGCCATAGCTTTTAGCAGCAATCACTTCAACCTTGCAATCTAATTCAATGTTTTGCAGTAACTTAACACCAAAAAACATCGCTCCTTTCAGTGTAATCAAAAACACAGGCGTACGCTCTTTATAGTCTTTGTTTATATCTTCTGCAATTTTTTTTATTGCACTGTCAACTTCACGTTCGGATAAATACGGCTTAAAATTCAGATGATTTATCTGGTATTTTCGCGGTGCAAAACTCATTTTGTCCTGTCCTTAATTTCTACTTTCAACACTCGCTTTGTATCTGTAGTTACCTTAAATTTATCATTGATACGCTTTTTACAAATCCAAATAATTTCGTTATTACCTGTCGCCATAACCAATATATTGGGCTTCTCTAAAATAGGTATTTTTTCGTTGCTTAAAAAGTCATTCACTTTCATTTTGCCCTTCATTCCCAATGGATTAAATTCGTCACCTATTTCCCAATTTCTGATAGTAATAATTTGCGAAATAAGATTAAAGTCGAAATATTCTATATTTGGGTTGTTATTGTACTCAACTTCTGATATACCAACTTCTTTCAGGACAAAAACAATATTGCCGACATGAAATTTACCCGTTTTTTCAACTTTTTCATTTATCTTGTTTGGTATGGATTTCCTCGAAATAGTTATAACTTGCCTGTCTCTTATCGCAAAAATGGTATTTGTAATTTCACAAATTGCACCAACTTCGCTGTTTTCCAACTTCATTAATCTATCAACAATATTCATCGACGGCGAAAGCATTCTGAAATATTTCATTAGAATTGATTGCAGCATTTCACCGCGTATAAACTCGTCAAATGTCTTAAATAACAGTACCTTAATAGAAATTCGTTCGGTAGATATATCCGTTAAAACTGACGGTAAATGAGTCCTGACATAATCGTGAATCATTTTGTCAGCGCCGTGTATCAATTTTGCCGAGCGATTAATAATATCAACAATTGCAGGCGAATATTCTTTTTTGAGCTTGGGTATCAAGTCGTTGCGAATCTTGTTTCTTGTGTATTTATCAAGTAAATTGCTATCATCTTCGCGCCACTTTAGACCGCGTTTTTCCGCATATTCTATTATTTTATGCTTTTTAATAAAAATAAATGGACGAATAAGCATAACTTCTTTTACAAGCTGTCTACGGGACGGAATACCGCTCAATCCAGTTAAGCCCGAGCCGCGAAACAGGTTTAGCAAAAATGTTTCTACAGAATCATCAGCAGTATGCGCCGTCGCCAAAAAATCCGCATCCAAAGTGCGAGTTGTTCGCTCAAAGAAAAAATAGCGCAGATAACGGGCTGATTCTTCAATGCTCATATTGTGTTTTTCTGCATGTTGCTGCACCTTGCCGCTTGCCCAATAATATGGTATGTTGTATGAAGCCGCAAGTGATTTCACGAATCTTTCATCTTCTGCCGACGCTTTTCCGCGCAAATTATGATTGTAATGAGCAACATAAACGGCAAAATTATATTTATCTGCCAATATCGCCATAACGTCCAATAATACCACAGAATCCACGCCACCACTAACTCCAACAACGACTTTGGAATTATTTTCAATTAACATTTCATTAATTGCAAATTTTTCTACTTCACGAAAAAAATTCTGAAAAAACGGATCTTTACGTTCTAACGGCTTCAAAAGTTTGTTGGAATTTACAGGAACAAATTCTACTAATTGCTTTTGTACCAATGGCTTACGAGTTACATCTATTTTAGCAAGATCTACGTATGGAATTGGCTTG
The DNA here is from genome assembly GCA_031550405.1 of Kapaibacterium sp. (SeqCode). GTDB lineage: Bacteria > Bacteroidota > Ignavibacteria > Kapaibacteriales > UBA2268 > JAVBOP01. The sequence goes on along the minus strand of JAVBOP010000196.1, from coordinate 1,078 downwards.
ACAGATTTTTTATCAATGTGCGGCTCTGCAGAAGTACTTTTTTCTACTATTTCAACATTTTTGTTATCTTTATTCTTATTTTTATTTTGGTTTCGATTTTTTTTATTCTTATCTTCATGTTTAACCTGTTGATTATTAAAAGTGTTATCAACAGTCGCAATTATATTTTCCTTCTTTTCTTCCGTGTTTGCTTCTTTTTTATGCTCTCTTTCAGTTTTTCGGTTTCGATTTTTATTTTTTCGATTTTTCCATTTATTGCGAGAAGATACTGCCGGTTGCTCTTCTAAAATTTTCGGCTCGTGCGTTTCTATTTTGGGAATTTCAGCTGCAACTTCCTTTATTTCTTGAATTTCTTGAGAAACAGAGCTTTTTATTTTCCTGTTATTACGGTTACGCTGCGTTGGTTTTTCGGGATTATTGACTTTTTCTTCTAAAACAACACTTGCACTATTTTCTTTTTTATCCGCCGAAATTGGCTTGGTTGCAGGCAATTCCTTAATATTTTCAGCCGCTTTTTGCTCTGATGTTTTGCTAGTTAATGAATTTTTTTTAATTTTTCTACCGTTTGCAGCTTTATTCTTTTCAACTTTAGTTTCAGCTATTTCCGTGTTTTCACTGGCTTTTTTTGTCGAGCGCTTTTTGACCGCAGGCTCAATTTGTGCTGTATCATTTTTCTTCTTAGCGGTTTTGTTTTTAGCAACGATATTTTCTGCAACTGCCTTATTATTCACATCTTCATTATTTTTTGCTGCAATTTTTCCTGTTTTTTTAGTTGCAATTTTTTCTACATTTTCCACATCTTTGTCATCATTGGATTTTGCTGTACGCTTTGCCATTTGTAATACACTGTATCGTTAAGAAACAAGCCACAAATATAGTCAAAAAATCCATGAAAAATAAGCACAAAAAAAATATTTTAGCGCTTTTTTTGATGTTTTTATGAATACGGATAGTTTATTTATATTCACTTCCTTACAAAAAAAAAGCAACGACTTTGATGCCGTTGCCTTTTTGCTTTTTTTTACAACCAATTACTTGGTGATTATTATGGAATGGATCAATTTGTTGCCATTGTATT
>JAVBOP010000094.1:0-9429 GCA_031550405.1 Kapaibacterium sp. (SeqCode) | reverse complement strand
GGGCAACCAATTTTTGTACGTAATGACAGTAGGCAAGAATTGGCACTGACTTCGACAATGGTGTTGATTTCAGAAAAATCTGTTCAAGGAGGTAATTTAAATGTTAACAAAACATTTAATCTCGAAACTAAGTGCCGGATTGGGTACTGGTAACAGAGTTGCTTCGGCAACAATTAAGACAAGTGCGAAACATTATGCAGAAAGGAGGGACGGGCATAAAAGCCCCAGAATTGCCCTTTTGGCTGCCATGATGATAGCTATAATGATGACATTTGCTATGACAAATGAAGCAAAAGCGCAGTGTCCTGAAGGATTTGTAAGTGGTGGCGGACTGTCAGGTTATCCTCCTCTACCGGTTATTACATTACCTGAAGGATGCAAACTAACCGTTGCATATTGTATTAAACCTAATTCTAATCCATTGCAAATAGTTATCAATGAATTACAAATTGAAGGAGACTGTGGATTAAATAATGCTGATCTTTTAGCTAATTACAAAAAATATGTGGATACAGCAATGTTTGAGCTTGTTAAAAGATTATCTAATATTGGTTTTATTATCTTACCTAATTGCCCGGGTGGAAATATAGTAATTAGGTATGGACATCCAAGCTGCGTAACGGATCCTTACACAGTAACAATTCATATTGCAAATGGTCCTCCTACGGTATTTAAAGCCATTGCAAGCTGTTCGGTAACATATACTACAGATGAGTATTGTTGGAATACCGCTACATATTGCTGGAGAGAATTAGAAGGAAAGCGAACATTGGTACAAAATGTTGTTTACGATGGTACTGATACTTTTACTTGTCCGGCAACAATTCAGGTGCATAGCATAGATGGAATTAAAACATTAAAATGTAATCCCATTTGTAAATGGTAATTTAATCCGCACACACGAGACCGATTTGTCGGTCTCGTGATTTTTTTTAATATTAAATTTTAAGGAAAACACAACAATGAAAAAGATAACAATATTATTAATTATGGCAATAGTATGCCAAGTATGTGCTAATGCCCAAAGTCCAAAGGCATTTACAGCGGTTCTTGGTACAAAGGAGATAGGAACCGGCGTAAGGCTAATGCCCGCTAAGAACCACCTGTTTATTGGACATTTTAATGCTTTGTTTTCAATAGATAGTAATTATAAACTGTTTCAGCATAAATATACAGACCCTGCCAATCCATGGTTCTCTGACCCTTCTTTTATATCTTACAATCTGCAATCTACTTCAGGCATTTATCACATACTGCATTTAAAAGATAATATTTTTTGGGGAAGCGGCAGATTTGGATTTGTAGAATTTGAAGAGAGTGAAGAGACTGATAGTATAAATTTCTTATCTGCTTATTCTAATTACAATGTACAGTATTTTACGAATGGTTGGGAAAAAAGATATGACAATTCCGATGCTGCTGAAATGGAGATTTATAGTTTTTGCTTTGATACAGCAAAAGGATATGTGTATTATATGACACTGCCGGGCGGCAAGCCTGATAATTGTTTAGCTTCTGGCGATGGATATGTAGATGTTATTTTGAATCGAATGAAAATTAACAACCCTGCCAGTTCTGAAAGTGTGGTTTGTAGAATGAGTAAATTCTTTCATTCTATGGGACTTTCCATAATTATGGATAAAAAAGGTGTTATTTGGGTAAGCAGTGGCAATGACAATGGTATGGCGACTGGAAGTTCTATTTATACCTATAATACCAACACAAATGAATTTAAGGCTTATGATAGAGAGAAAGAATTGCTGTTAAAAGATGCGCCGCCAGAACTTAGCAATGATACTGTAAAATATTATCCCTGGCATATAAAACATGTTATGGAACTGCCTGATAAATATGGTAATAGCATGATTGCTATAGCATGGGCGAAAATAGATACAGCCAGTTATGATGAACAATATAAGGCATATATTTTTTCTACTCAAGAAGCCTTTAACAAAATTCTTATTTATGATAATGGGAAATGGGATACTATAGCCGTTCCAAGTATCTTAAAAGATTATGGTTTGCCGACAGGGAACTTTGAAAAAATGCAAATGTGGGGCGATAGCGACGATGAAATATTGTTTAGCGTTCGGAATGGCGGCAATGTAGTGTTATTAATTTATAATTTAGCCGCAAAGACATGGCGGCATTTCAAACTGCCTTATGTCGGCTTGGAAGAACATGGCATCAAGTTTTACGACTACGCTTTCTGGAATGGCAAGCACTATTTTCTCCTGAACCGCTACGACCCAATGGACGGCAAGGAATACCACTTCGGCGCCCTGCTGGAATACGACCCAGCCAAAGATCCAACCAGCATCGAAGACGAAACTGAAGCGGGGGCAATCCCCGATTTATGGATACGCAAAGTAACTCCCAACCCCGCCACCAGCAGCGTAAACGTGAACATCATGTATTATCCAAGCGGCATATATAGCAATGACTTAGAGGTAGGCTTATACAACTACATGGGCGAGAAAATCATAGACCTGACACCGCTCGGCACATACACAGAGCACAACCACACATGGGAAGCGACTTTCGACATTCCCAAACGCTTAGCCAGCGGCATGTATTTCCTTAATGTCCGCAGCGGCGACGAAAGCCGCACCAAAGGCATCGCCATTTATTAATTTTTATTCACAATCACGTATAGCCGTTGCATGCACAGGCTATACGATATATAATAAGGAACAATAACAATGAAAAAAATAATATTAATATTAATCATGGGCTTATGCAGTCTATCTGCATATTCGCAGACAATAGACGGGTTTACTGTTTATAAGAAATTTCCTGAACATAATATAGCCAAAGCTCCATTTGTACATCAGTTCGAAAATTTAATATATTTTCCAAATATCAAGCATGAAGAATTCAGGATTTTAGATTTTAATGGAAATGAGCGAATATGGAATCCTTTCAGTCTGAATTTATCTATGAGTGCTTCTGTGGCTCTATCAAAATTGGAAAAATATGTTTACGTGTATGCTGACAATCCTTTTGACTGGGGTGATGTTCTTTATTATCCGTACATTGCCGGTATAGGAGGCGGTGCTTTTAAATTAACAAATTTTAAATTCAATAACCCTCAAATGGAATTCGTTAGCTTCGAAGATTTTTTTGGAGTTCCAAGCGGTGTTAATTCGTTTAGTAATATAAATCCGGCGGCAGTGCAATATTATATGTTTCCGGATGAAAATTATTTTACTTGGTGTTATATAGATACTCGATGGAACGGCGCATTGAAATTTACTGATAGGGATAAGCCTGATTCAGTCATTGCTGAATTTGAATTTCCTAAATATGAAGCCAATACAGAAGGAGGATACGATGGATTTCAGATTGCAAAATTGGGACCAGTTTCTGACATGATGTATAATAGATATGGCGATTTGTTTTTTGAAGTATCTCATCCGCAAAACACAATAGTCAGATTTAATGTAAAAACAGAGAAATTTACAAGAAGTCTAACCTCTGATTTACCTTTAGCTTATGCCCAATTAGAAGGAGCAACAGATACTAATATTGCTATTCGTGGAAATACAATGGTACTCAATGCTGGAGTTAATACTTGGTCGGTAGGAATTAAGCAATCTGACAGTGTTAATGATGTCTCAATATATAATAACATACTTTTAACCTATAAACACGACATAGGCTTTCAAGCAATTGAGATGCAGCCAAAAGATAAAGCAAAATATTATATTGAAGGCAGATGTATGGTTCTATATTTTGGAGCAATAAATGACTCAACAATATTTTTTACATATAAAAATTTTGATAATGTAGCAGGATATAATACAGAAATAATTACCTATAATGTGGGAACAGGCGAATATGGCAGCATTTGTGTGCCTGTCGAATTGATTGGAACAGATGATTTCTCTATCACGTCTGTAAAACAATTAAATCATCCTGATGGATACGATGTAACAGGCATATTATTAAATACAGGTCATTTTTTGTTTTATGACCCAGCAAATAGCATTACAGAAGAAATAGAGGATAGAAGATTTCAAACAATTGGTATACGGCAAATCACTCCCAACCCTGCCACCAGCAGCGTAAACGTGAACATCATGTATTACCCAAGCGGCATATATAGCAATGACTTAGAGGTAGGCTTGTATAACTATATGGGCGAGAAAATCATAGACTTAACGCCGCTCGGTATATATACAGAGCACAACCATACATGGGAAGCCACTTTCGACATTCCCAAACGCTTAGCCTCGCGGCATGTATTTTCTCAATGCCCGCAGCGGCAACGAAAGCCGCACCAAAGGCATAGCCATTTATTAATTTTTATTCATAATCCCGTATAGCCGTTGCATGCAACGGCTATACGATATATAATATAGGAGAAACATAACATGAAAAAACTAACAATATTATTAATTATGGGCTTATGCAGCCTATCAGCATATTCGCAGACAATAGACGGCTTTACTGTTTATAAGAAATTCCCGAAACATAATGCCTCAAAAAAACCATTTGTACATCAATTGGAAAATTTAATATATTTTCCCAATATCAAATCTGATGAATTTAGAATTTTGGATTTTCACGGGAGCGAGCGGGTGTGGACGCCTTTTAATTTAAACTTAAGTTCTTCTGATGGAGTCCTTGCAAATTTAGAAAAATATATTTATGCTATTGCTACGATTCCTTTTGCTCCTGCTATTCTTTATTATCCATATATTTCTGGCGTTGGCGGTGGTTTTTTCAAATTGACAGATTTTACAGTAAATAACCCTCAAATGAAATTTATTAGCTTCGAAGATTTTTTTGGTATTCCAGAGCCAACCACTCCTGAATATTCTGCTGCAACTGTAGCGGCAGTGCAATATCTTCCTGTTAGTGGCAAAGGTTATGTATGGTGTTACATAGATAGTCGAGGAACCGGATCGTTAAAATTTTCTCATAGAGATAAGCCTGATTCAGTAATTGCTACATACGAATTTCCCGAATATAAAGCTAATAATGATGGTGGTTATGATGGATTTCAGGTTATAAGTAATGGTGCACAAACGGACATTATGTATAATCAGACAATAGGAGTCAAGAATGATTTGTTTTTTAAAGCAACTCATCCCTTAGATGCAATAGTTAAATTTGATACAAAAACAGAAGAATTTACAAGATATCTCCCTACCGAATTGCCACTTGTATATGATACATTAGAAGGAGTAACAAGCACATCTCGTGATATTCGCGGAAATGAAATGTTGCTTAATGCGAGTCATAACTGCTGGCTAATTAGGCAGCAGCAAATTAAAGAAATAGACGGCACTAATAATATCATTGTAAACAACAACGTGCTTTTAACCTACAATCCGGACTCGGGCTTTAAATCAATCAATCTAAACCCAAAAGACAAAGCTAAATATTATACACAGGGAAAATGTATGGCAAATTATTTTGGTATAATAGATGGTTCTGTAATATGGTTTACTTATACGAATTATGACACCACTTTGGGCGCTAACCTCTATAAAACAGAAATAATTACATACGATGTCAGTAGTGGCGAATATGGCAGTATGTGCATACCCATTGAGCTCATAGGCGGCAGCGATTTTGACGTTACCACAACCATTACATCGGTAAAGCGACTGAAACATCCTGATGGATATGATGTTATCGGCATACTGCTAAGTTCAGGCTATTTTTTGTTTTACAATCCAACTAACGGTATAGCAGAGCTGGATAACAGCAATTTCCAACATATTGGTATTCGCAACATCACTCCCAACCCCGCCACCAGCAGCGTAAACGTGAATATCATGTATTATCCAAGCGGCATATATAGCAATGACTTAGAAGTGGGTTTGTACAACTACATGGGCGAGAAGGTAATAAACCTGACGCCGCTCGGGACATACACAGAGCACAACCACACATGGGAAGCTACTTTCGACATCCCTAAGCGCTTAGCCAGCGGCATGTATTTCTTGAATGTCCGCAGCGGCGACGAAAGCCGCACCAAAGGCATCGCCATTTATTAATTTTTATTCACAAATCCTGTAGAGACAGGTCTGAGACCTGTCTCTACAATTAAATTTTAAATCATCAACACCCCGCTGCTGCGCAGCACCCCTCTACAAGAGGGGAATTATGTAACTGCTAATATTTACATAACTGTTGGGTATTAGGAGTGGATGCGGTATTAATGGAATGATATTTTTTTTGTATATTTGTGGTTACATTTTTGTTAATTAATTGATAGAATAACCTATATGTTAGGATTTATCACCAAGTTGATCGGGGGCAATAAAAGCCAGAAGGATATTAAGGCTATTATGCCGGTTGTCAATGAAATAAATGAATATTATAAAAAACTGGATAGTTTAAGCGACGACGAATTAAAAGCCAAGACCCAAGAATTTAAGGATATTATAACCGCAAATAAAAAAGAACTCGAAGAAGAAAAATCCGAAATCTTAAATAAGCTCCGTACCGAAAAACTCTCAGCAGGGGAGACCGCCGACCTTTCCGAACGCCTCAAAAGCATTGCCAAAGATATATTCAACAATGTACAGGAAACACTGGACGAGCTTTTGCCCGAAGCATTTGCTGTTGTGAAGCAGGCATGTAAGCGATTGAAAGATAGCGGCTATACGTATGAATATGCCGGCAACAATTACAAATGGGATATGGTGCCGTATGATGTGCAGCTTATTGGCGGTATTGTCCTGCATCAGGGTAAAATTTCCGAAATGGCAACAGGCGAAGGCAAGACACTGGTTGCGATATTGCCTATATACCTTAATGCTCTTGCAGGCAAAGGCGTTCATCTTGTTACGGTGAATGACTATCTCGCCAAACGTGACTGCGACTGGATGCGCCCAGTATATGAATATCTTGGGCTTACATGCGATGCCATACAATCGCACATGCCGCCGGAATCACGCAAGCGCATATATGACATGGACATAATTTACGGCACAAACAACGAGTTCGGCTTCGATTATTTGCGTGATAATATGGTTACCGATCCTGAAGATATGGTGCAGCGCGAACATTGGTATGCCATTGTCGACGAGGTAGATTCGGTGCTTATTGACGAGGCAAGAACGCCGCTTATCATATCAGGTCCTGTTGGTCATGTAGACCAGAAGTTCGAGGAAATGAACACACGTGTAAGAAAATTAGTTGAGGCACAATCGCGCTATGTTACAACTATTGTGGCGGAAGCCGAGAGGTTTTTGCAAAATAAAGAGGAAAAGGTATCTCGAGAGCAGGGTGGCAAGCTGATATTCCGTGCATGGCGCGGTCTGCCTAAACATAAGCGTTTGGCAAAGATACTGCAAGAGCCGGAATATTTGAAATTAAGACAGGAGATAGAGCTGGTATTCCTTCGCGATAGGGGAGTACACATGAACCAGATAGATGACGACCTGTATTATACCATAGATGAGAAAAACCATCAGATAGATATAACTGAAAAGGGGAGACAGCTATTATGTTCGGCACAGGAAGAGCCGGATATGTTCATTATTCCTGACATAACAAGTGAATTAAGTGCATTGGAGGCAAACACAGAGCTTACCTCCGAAGAGAAACAGCTCAAAAGAGATGAGATATATGTGCTGTTTGCCGAGCGCAGCGACAGGATACATACCATAACGCAGCTGCTTAGAGCATATTCGCTGTATGAAAAGGACGTCGAATATGTCGTACAGGACGGCAAGATTATGATTGTAGATGAGTTTACAGGCCGCATCCTTGATGGCCGCAGGTATTCCGATGGCTTGCATCAGGCAATAGAGGCAAAGGAAATGCTGAAGGTAGAGCGTGATACGCAGACATTGGCAACCATATCCTTGCAGAACTATTTCAGGCTATACCACAAACTGGCTGGCATGACCGGCACAGCAGAAACAGAGGCTGCCGAATTTGATAAGATATACAAACTCGACTGTGTTGTTATACCGACCAACCGTCCTATTATTCGACAGGATAGCAACGACTTGGTATATAAGACCAAGCGCGAGAAATATAATGCCATTGTAGATGCGGCAAAGCAGCTCCTGAATGCCGGCAGACCTGTGCTTGTTGGTACAGCCAGCGTAGAAGTATCTGAAGTATTAAGCAAGATGTTTACTCGGCAAGGCATTGTTCACAGTGTATTGAATGCCAAAAACCATGAGAGAGAAGCAGAAATAGTGGCTCACGCCGGTCGAAAGGGTGCTGTTACAATTGCCACCAATATGGCTGGACGCGGTACGGATATTAAGCTCGACCATGATTCGAAGGCAAATGGGGGATTGGCTATTATAGGTACGGAAAGGCATGACGCACGCCGTATCGATAGGCAGCTGCGAGGTCGTTCCGGTAGACAGGGTGATCCCGGAAGCTCGCAATTCTATATATCTATAGAAGATAACCTTATGCGCCTGTTCCAAAGCGACAGAATTGCATCAATAATGACCCGTATGAACCTGCCGGAAGGGGAGCCTATACAGCATAGTATGATTACCAAATCGGTAGAGAATGCCCAGAAGAAGGTAGAGGAAAATAATTTCGGCATCCGTAAGCGCCTGATAGATTATGATGATGTGATGAATCAGCAGCGTGAGATTATATACAATCGCCGACGTGCTGCATTGAGAGGGGAGAGGCTGCGCGGCGAGTTGCTGGAATATGTGGAAGATCTGGCTTCTGAATGGTATGAAACGCTGCAACCTAATGGCGAATATACCGCCTTTATCAACAATATGCGCTCCATGCTGCTTTGTGAGCCGAATATAAGCGAAACCGAGTTCAAGACAATCAAAGAGAATGAGTTTGTCAATAAAGTACTTGATACTGCCACTGAATTTTATGACAGAAAAGAGGAAATGCTTGGCTCCGAGTTTATATCGCGCCTGGAGCAGGTGGCAATATTACAGACCATAGATGAAAAATGGCGCGAACATCTCCGCTCTATGGATGATTTGCGTGAAGGTATTCACTTGCGCAGCTATGGGCAGAAAGATCCCTTACTTGAGTATAAGCAGGAGGCTTACAAATTGTTTGTCAGCCTGATAGAAGATATTAACAAGGCGGCGGTGCAGTTTGCATTCAAGTACTTTCCACGCATGGCAACAGAAGAGGAGCAACAGCAAGCACGCCATAGAGCGTCCCGTAATGATGCGCCTTCGCTGCGGCGCACTAATGTGTCAGGCGGCAATTTCAGTTACCAGCATTCGGCAACGGATGTACCTTCATTCATATCTTCATCAACGGCAACATCCTCTCGGCCAGTAGTCAAAACAGAACGGCGCGATCAGCCTAAAATAGGACGCAACGATTTATGCTATTGCGGCAGCGGCAAAAAATACAAGAACTGCCACGGCAAAGACAGCAAGGAGTAAATAAAGCTGCCTGCTGGCAAAAAAATCAAAGCCCGCTATGAGCGGGCTTTTTCACTTTAGTTTACAT
>JAVBOP010000147.1:0-10293 GCA_031550405.1 Kapaibacterium sp. (SeqCode) | reverse complement strand
GTCGTATCGCTGCATCATAGTCAGGGATTTTATCTTGCCAAAAAGCGAAGGCTCAAAAAACGAAGTATCGTCATAGTCATTGATGACAATATTGTAGTAAATCAAGGCGGAGTTTGGACTTTCCAGCTTGTCGTATAATTCCGCGATACGGTATTCCTTTTCGCACAATTTATCACGAAGCGTCTGAATAAATTTCGACGCATTGTCATATAAAGAATCTTTTTCCGGATAGGAGTGTTGAAATTCCTGAAAAGTTTTGATAGCTTTTATAGTATAATCCTGATCTCTGTCATATTTTGGCGACAATAAAAACTGTGAATATCCAGACTTGTAAAACGCATTTTTGCTGTATTGACTGTTTGGATACGTTGCTCGCAGGCGGTTATAATTGAAAGCAGCTAAAATATATTCCTTTTGGTTATAATGAATTTCAGCTGTATAATATTGAGCATCATCAGCAAAATCACTTGCAGGATATTGCAATTTTACCATATCGAAATAGGTTTGGGCTTCACGATAATTTTCTTTTTTATATAGCCGCAATCCCTCGTTGAAAGCCTCTTCAGCGGTAGTTGGCTCTATTTTGCCTGTGCTTGCGCAAGCGGACAAAACCATTAACAAAATAATTATTATTGCAATTTTTTTTCCAGCCATTAGTATTTCCAGCTATGATTTTACAAACCACAAAAATACCACATTTTACCTCACCAACAAAACCCAAAAATATAAGACGGAGAGATAAAATTATTTTAGAAACATTTTGAGAGTACAAGGGAACAGCTGCATGGCATATTTTCCACTTTCCCCGCTCTTCTCTTTTATCCTGATATTATCCAGTCGTAGCCTTTTTCTTCAAGCTCAAGAGCGAGTTCCTTGCCGCCAGACTTTATTATCTGTCCTTTATATAATATGTGTACAAAATCAGGTACAATATACTGTAGCAATCTTTGGTAATGAGTTATCACAATATAGGCATTATCGGGAGTTTTCAATTTGTTTACGCCATCCGAAACAATACGCAGAGCGTCAATATCCAAGCCCGAATCCGTTTCGTCGAGAATAGCAAGCTTAGGCTCAAGCATCGCCATCTGGAAAGTCTCATTGCGCTTTTTTTCGCCGCCAGAAAAGCCTTCATTCACCGAGCGTTCAAGAAATTTTTTGTCAATTTTTACCAAATCGGCTTTGGCTTTCACAAGTTCGCGGAAATCAAGAGCATCAACCGGCTCTTCACCCCGATATTTGCGAGCTTCGTTTATCGCAGTTTTGATAAAATTCATGTTTGAAACGCCCGAAATCTCCACAGGATACTGAAATGCAAGGAACAAGCCCTCTTTTGCACGCACATCTGTCGGCATTTCCAGAAGATTTTTTCCATTAAATTCAACATTACCTGCAGTTATTTCATAGTCGGGTTTGCCTGCAAGAACGGAAGCGAGAGTGGATTTTCCTGAGCCATTTGGTCCCATAATAGCGTGAATTTCACCTTTATTTACAGTTAAATTTATTCCATGCAAAATTTCCACACCAGAAATTTTAGCATGTAAATCGCTTATATTTAATAAGTTCATATCTTGATTCATGTATAGTACGTATAATTTTATTAAAAAATATTAACAAATGAGGTGTCTGCCATTTTGTTTTTATAAATGTTTTTTACCACCTTTGAAAATATCAACAAGCATCAAAAATACGATTTTTTTTTCAATCGGTATCGCTAAGATTAATATTCAATTTTTTGTCAACTTAATAGCAAATTTCGGAGAAACGAAATAATTAAAAAAATAATAATTAAAAATAAATTAAGGAATATAAACAATGACAAAGAAACTGAATTTTATAGTATTAATGATTGGAATCATATTAATACTACCCTCATGTAAAGAGGAATCTATTACCCCCTCCAGCATAATTTCTGGCGGAAGTACAGGGGATTATACTAATCTTAGCGATTGGATTGAATCATACATGTATACACCTGGATTGGCAGGTGTTATTAAATTTCAATCTGCATATTATAAAGGTCTGGGTTTTACTGTATATCCTGGTAATGTTAAGCAATGTTATAATATGGATGTAATTGATAATTATGCTTATGCAGGTTTCAGAAATTCTAATGGTGAACCTTTTTCTGTGGAAAATTTACTTATAAATGCCTGCTTATTACGTGAATATGCAGATGGAGCTTATGCGAAATGCGACCCTAATCCTATGGATTTATTTTTTGGTAGTGGTACTCCAAATAAGTATTATATTGAATGTTTGAATAACAGCATATTGCCTGATACTGTTCGCGATGAAGTTGTTTTTACAGGCAGACCTTATATTACAAACCTTCATAGAGGCGATACCGTTCGCAAATCGCAAGGTTTCCAAGTACAATGGACAGGCGGTGTACCTACGGGACGGGGCAAGATAACAGTTGATTTCGATGGAAATGATACATTTGAAGATACCCAAAGCCAGCCGGCCGGCTTTTATGAGCTAATAGATAATACAGGCAATTTTACGATTACTCCTGAAAGATTATCGGCTTATGGTATGAGCGGTGGCATCGGTCCTGTTAATCGCTATTTTGATGTTACCGTTACTTCTTATGAACCCGTTATGCGAACATTATCTAACGGCAAGAAAGTTGGCGTTAGCTCGTATGTTACGACCGTATGGCTAACAGATTAGCTGAAAGACTCCGCATTGAATTTGTAAACATATTGAAATGAACTACGGTAATTTCTATTGCCAGCCGCAGCGGTACGGCCAATAACCTATATCGCTGTTTTTTTTGGTATCAGAATAAGAGAGATATTTATGAATATTTTTTAACAAAGCCTGCTACGTGATAAATACCTTGCTTGGCGTAATAACTTTTCGTAAACTTACGTATTACATTATAGTAAACCCAGAAAGGTGAGAAGATGTCTGACAAAGAATTTGAAAAAGAATTGCAAGGGATGCGAGATTTTGTCGCAAAACAACTCCTGAGGAGGCTTTTCAACTTGCAGTATCAGCTGGTATTTATACAGAAGATGGTGAATTGACAGAACGTTATCGTGATTGTGAAGAAAAAAGCTGTAAAAATGGAGAGCAATGTACTCAAAGAGAAGCGGTTTTGTACTAGGCTTTCATGGCTGCGACAAAGTATTCAGAGATAAGGTCGTTTCCAAACAAGGAGTAACACCAAAGCTAAGTACAAATGATTATGATTGGTTGGGCAGTGGTGTATATTTTTGGGAAAATGACCACGAAAGAGCGTTAGATTGGGCTAAAAATACAAAATGCCAAGAACCTGCTGTTTTAGGGGCGGTTGTAGATTTAGGGCATTGTTTAGATTTATTAGATTTAAGAAACTTGCAAATACTCAAGCAAGGTTATCAATTGTTAGTGCAACTTTCAGACAAACTTGGTAAAACTTTGCCTCAAAATAAACTCATTCAAGACGTATTGTTACAAATTAAGACGCTTGGATTGTGCTGTGATTGACATGGTTCATCTTGTTAGACAAGTTACAGAAAGTACAAAATATGACACCGTAAGAGGAGTGTTTTTTGAAGGTAAGGAATTGTATCCTAATGCAGGATTTAAAGAATGAACCACGTGCAAATAGCCGTCAAGGATACAAATTGCATTAAAGGATTTTTCGTTCCAAGAGATTTAGAAGAACATAAATAACTAATTATGAATTATTTTTAATAAAGCCCGCTAAAATAAAATTTAGTGGGCTTTGTTTTTATTCCAATCAAATGGAACAAAAAGAAACTTATTCCACTATTTTTTGTTTGAGTGGAATAAGTTATATTTGTATTCTAATCAAATGGAATAAGAGTTGTTTATGAAACATTTAAAATTATTACCTCCCAGAATAGATTATTCATTGTTTATCAAAGAAATTTCTGAAGCAAATAGAGTTTTGGGAAGTTTGGCAGGTTTATTGGCCAATATACCTAATCAAACATTATTAACTTCTCCATTATTAACCAAAGAAGCTGTAGCAAGTTCCAAAATAGAAGGCACGCAAGCAACAATTGAAGACGTATTCAAGTATGAAGCGGAAGGCAAAAAATCTGAAAATAATGCTAAAGAACAAGATATAAGAGAAATTCTTAATTATAGAGAAGCAATTAATTTTTCTGTAAAATTATTGGAAGAACGCCCTATCGGTGCAAATTTCATCAAACAATTACATTCAATTTTATTGAATTCTGTTAGAGGTTCGAACAAAGATAAAGGTAATTTCCGAAAAGTACCTGTCTTTATTGGTAAACCTGGAGCAACTATTGATAATGCCGTTTATGTTCCTCCTGATTGTTCGGAATTAGATAATTTAATTTCAAATTGGGAAAAATTTATTAATTCAGAGAATGAACCCGACGTATTGGTTCAAACTGCAATATCGCATTATCAATTTGAAGCTATACATCCATTTTTAGATGGAAATGGTCGAATTGGCAGGTTATTAATTCCAATTATGCTATACCAGAAAGAAGTATTAACATATCCTTTGCTATACATAAGTGAATATTTCGAGCGTAATCGTGATGATTATTATTATTTTTTACGATTAGTTGATGCTGAAAATAATTGGGAAACTTGGATAAAATATTTTTTAATTTCTATAAAAGAGCAAGCTAAGGATACTCAAAAAAAAATAATTAGAATGTTAGAAATTTATAAATCAGTTAAAGATAAAATTTTAAGTTTTAACTCTATTTATGCAATAAATCTTCTGGATATTATTTTTGAAAATCCGATAACTTCTTTTAATAACATAAAACAAAAAATAAATTCTAACAGTAATCAAACAATTTACAATTTGTTAAAAAAATTCGAAGATGCTAAAGTTCTCACAGAAATAACAGGTGCTCAACGAAATAAAATCTATGTTTTTGATGATTTAATTCATATTATAAAATAAAAAAATAGTGGGCTTTTTTTGATATTTATGGGAAATTTTTATAGACTTCTTTTCGTGGAGCAAAAACAGTTAAAAATATCGTATCATCTTTTAATATAAAGCCAATACGATAATCACGATGCTCAGAAAGTTTAATACGATAAGCATTTTTTGCACCTTTCAGTTTTTTTAATATTTCTAACTTCAGAAAGGTTTTTAGCCGCTTGTATCTCATCAATAATACAAGCAACTTCATTTGCCATTTTAGGTTGAGTGATTTTTTTCATTGCTTTGGCAAACGACGACTTCATTTCAATTTTCATTGTTTGGCTTTTTTTTTAAGGTCAGCTAATACATCTTGCGTCTCTTTTGCTGTCAAAGTTCGTGAGTGCATGCCTTTTTGTATCAAATCCGATAGCCAAGCATCTTCAATATCATCATCGCTTATCGTAACAGCTTTTTTACCTTTCTCTCGTGCTAATTTCAACCAAAAGTCAGCTTCCGTTTTGTTGGATATATTTATCAATACATTCATAATTGTCAAACTCCTATACTTTTACAAATATAACGTTATTTTTAATAAAGCCTGCTAAAATAAAAATTTAGTGGGCTTTTTTGTATTGTTATTATTGGATTGGATTTGCGTATTTTTGTAATAGGAGGTAATCATGGCAACATATATGATAACATTTGACGAAAGAACCGCCGATGGAAAACATATCATGGAATTTTTGCAGAAAAATAAAAAAATAATTGATGTAAAACCAAGTAAATTGTCTGATTCTAAAAAATCAATGAGTAAATTAGATTTGGCTATTGAAGAGTTGGAGCAAGGTAAGACAATCAAGTGCAAGAATTTTGACGACTATTTGAAAAAGGTTAAATAGTAATGTATTCGATTGAATTCACTAAGCAGTACTTAAAAGATTTAATTCTTGCAAGAAAACGCAATTTACTCGACGACGAATTAAACAATGTCATTAAACTATTGGCTGCAGGTGAGCAATTACCAAACAAATATAAGGATCATGCGTTGAAAGGTAAATATGCTGTTTATAGGGAATGTCATGTAAAGCCTGATTGGTTGTTGATTTACAAGAAAGATAAAAAGCTACAAATTTTATCTTTGGTTCGTACTGGCACACATTCCGACCTATTTTAGCCTATTCCATTAAAAGACATTCATAAAAGCAGCATAGATATGATAGTTTATGTTGCTTTTTTTGTGGCATAGATTTTGGGTGCATAAAAGTGTAATCAATTTATTTTTATTCGGTTATATAATTATGAAAAAATCTATATCACAGCCAAAAGAAGGACACGCTGGTGTCATGCGTAACGATTTGCCAGGATTTATGCGGGTAGTCAAGGGAAGCGGTAGAATATACGTTCGCTACAAAGGCAAAGATATATCTACTGGATTTAAAAATACTGCTATTGGTTGGAAAATAGCTAATGATTGGTGGGCAAAAAGAAGCAAAGAGTTGCAAGCTATTGAAGCAGGCGAAAAAGAACTTGAAGATAGCATCGGAAATATTTTTAAAAAATTTTTAGAGTATAAGCAAAAAATAGATAAGATTACTAAAAAAACCGAAACTTATTATATCACGGCATATAAAGCTGTATTTATAAGTCCGCAGGAATTATTAACTGAAAACAATGCAAAAGCACAAATAAAGAGATTTGTTGAAACAACAACCGTATCAGCAGCAAGTGTTAATATATATCTTCGTGCTATCAAAACATTCTTATTATGGTGCAGTGATGAAGACAGAGAATATATACCCCATAAAAAATATACAGAAAAATTTAAACAAAAAAGCGTTGAAACAATAAAGCCTCCATATACAGAAGATGAATATAATGTACTGTTAGATTATTTTTCCAATAGCAATTATGCCATGCACTTGTTGCTTCAATTTTTATGGCATACCGGCAGCCGTTGCGGTGAAACATTGAATATTAAAATAAGCGATATAAAATTAGAAAAAAATTATATAATAGTACCTAACAAGCTGCAAAAAGGCGAACAAGAAGTTCTGTTACTTTCCGATATTGCAAAGGAAATCGTAATCAAAATCCTTGCGTTTGCAAAAAACCGCAATGATGGAAAGTTATTTAGCTGGAAAGAAACAAGACTGCCAAACCGCATTATGGAACGTGCAGAGAAAAATTTAGGATTAAAAATTGAAGGACGTGGTTTACATGGTTTTCGCAGAGCATTTACTGATAGATTGATTGAAAATGGAGTTATGCTTGAAGATACGAAAGATATATTAAGACATAAAAACATTGAAACAACAGACGAGCATTACAGAAAAACAAAGATACAGAAGCTACTTAAAGAATTGAACGAAAAATTATAGCTTCCACTGTATTTCTTCCACCTTTTACTTCCACCATTAGTGCAAATATTGGCTGAAAATCACTAAAAATAACGCTTTTTTGTTGTTTTAAATGAATATTGTTAATTAATATTTGCTATTTTTATTTTCTATAATTGCTTTATATACATTAAGTTATATTGAAATATAGGTTTTAATAAGTTATTAATAATTCTGACTATTCCTTAGATAAGTATGAAACGGTGAGAATTGTGATGTCATCTGATTGTATATAGTTTTCTGAATATTTTTTCACAAATTCTAAAATATAGTCTGTTATTAATTTGGGATTTTTGGTATCAATAGTCTGCAAATATTTGGTTAGTTTATCTGTGCCAAGCAATTGATGCTTCACATTCATCGCTTCTGTAACACCGTCGGAAAATAAAACCAATGCCTCGTTTTTATCCAAATAAAATGAAGAAGATTTTATATTGGCATCATCGAAAACACCCAAAAGCACGCTGGAATCTCTATCTATAGTTTCGATGACATTGCTATTTCGCAGGATATACGGGTATGGATGCCCAGCATTAGAATAATCTACTTTTCCAGAATTTATATCCAAAATGCCATAAAAAACCGTTACAAACATTGAATTTGCACTTTCGTTGCAAAGTATTTTGTTTGTCAAAGTCAGGCATTCGTTTGTAGAGCAACCAGTTTTTGCAAAAGAGTGTATCAAAGTTCTCGAAACTGCCATAAAAATAGAGGCTGGAATTCCTTTGCCGGACACATCGCCGACGACAAATCCAAGACGATTTTCATCAATCATAAAATAATCAAAGAAATCACCTCCAACTTGTTCTGCCGCAACCATATAGCCGCAAATATCAAAGCTTTTCAAATCGGGAAATGGCGGATATATTTTAGGCAAAATTGCTTGCTGGATTTCTTTTGCAGCTTCCAATTCGAGCTTGTAAACCTCTAATTTCTCTTGAGTTATCATCGCTTCACGAATGATATTCACATCGGAAATTGTTTTTTCTATCGTAGTTTCAAGGTCGGAAAAATCAACAGGCTTGGTTATGAAATCAAAAGCGCCCAGATTCATGGCAATACGTATATTTTGCATATCGCTGTAAGCCGACACCATGATTGTCTTTAAGTCATTTCTTTTCAAATCCTTAAGCCTTCGCAACAGCTCAAGTCCATCCATTTCAGGCATATTAATATCGCTAATAATAATGCAAGTGTCCGGATGCTTATCCAGCAGCTCTAATGCCTGAATTCCGTTTTGTGAAAAAAGAAATATATATTCATTTGCTCGAATTTTTTTTCTGAATTTCTGAGCTATAACCAATTCTAAATCTGGTTCGTCATCAACAACTATTATTTTTATTGGCATGGGTTTATGAATATTTTTTAATAATTTAGAATAGAACGAATAATTGTATTATTTATATTAACTTTTTGCTTTTTGCTTTATCTTTTGCAGCAACAGAATATCTTTCTTAAGTTCCAAAAAATCAATGGGCTTAACAAGGTATTTGTTTGCGCCGTTTTCAATTGATAATTTATAATTCATTTCATCATCGTAAGCTGTTATCATGTAAATAGATGTTGTTTGATTCAATTTCCTTATGTCTTTCAATAATTCTATGCCATTTTTGCCCGGCATTTTTATGTCAGATAAAATTAAAATTAATTCAGAATCGTGCTCGTTAATATAATCTATCGCTTCATCCGATGAGAATACAAATTCAAAATTGAACATCCCTTCCGCTATTTCCTTTTTATAGCGCTGTTCAAACAAAGGCTTTATATCCTGTTCATCATCAATAATCAAAATGTTCATACTGCTCTTTAATAAATTATCATTACTGCAAATATACTAAAAAAAAAACATACACCGCAGCTTTATCGTCAATTTTCGTTTCAGAATCAATTAAATGCGGCTGAACTTTGGGATGAATATAGTCATGGTAAGCAAACTTATCAGCCAGCTTGCTACATCCTCTTTTGGCAATGAATTTGCCAAATCGGATAAAAAATCACTTGATTTTTCAAGATTTTCGAATAATTTGTTAGAAAATTCTTGCTTGAATTTACACCAAATACCAAATTTTTTCAGCAGGATTCAATTCCAGACTATACGGCGGTAAAAACATAAGTATAATATTATCAGGCACTTGTAATTATTTTGCTTTGTAAAATGCAGCGTTATCTAAGACGATTATTTTAAATTCATTTTCATTTTGTTTGGAAAATTCGTCAATAAAATATTGAAAAGTAACGCCATCGCAATGTGATAATTCAAGCAAAAAATTATCGCCAACAGGCGAAAATGCCCCAAATAACCAAGTCGATTTGAAAACTTGCTGAAATTTGCATTTAGGTTTAATTTCTTCTGTTATAAGGTACTTACCG
The DNA here is from genome assembly GCA_031550405.1 of Kapaibacterium sp. (SeqCode). Lineage (GTDB taxonomy): Bacteria > Bacteroidota > Ignavibacteria > Kapaibacteriales > UBA2268 > JAVBOP01. Next base: position 651 of record JAVBOP010000147.1, on the reverse strand, counting down.
TTTTTTGTCATCAGTCCAAGACGACTTTCATCTTCAAAATACAGCTCAAAATATGAATATTTATTCATTTTTGATTGGATTATTTTTGAAGTTTTTTTTAAAACTTTGACAGCATTAACATTTTTTTTATATGAGACTTACGGGAGATTTTAACTTTTGATTTAAATTTACGGATGCAATAATTTCGAAAAGTAAAATAGGAATGTTTTTTATTGAATTTTTGATTAACAATTAGTAATAATTTCTTGTGTCCAGCAATATTACTACTCAAATTTGCAATGGTTTTTTCTATAAAAACATGCTCCTCTGGAGTAAAAACTGATGGACGATGTCCAGTTTTTTTATGACTCAGCAACTTAACAATACCGCCATTTAAGCGCTTTGCATACCAAATACTTAGCGTATTTTCGCTCACTTTAAAGATGCGGTGAAGCGAGTCAAGTGTGGTTTTGTCTGAATATTTTTTTATTTACATTAGTATTTTTATGCGAGGAGCAAAAAGCGTTCACGGTAGTAATAATTTGACAAAAAATGGTCATCAATTCGATGGCGACCAACGTTGGAGATGCAATGATTGTAAGAAAAGTTTTCAGTTTGAATACCGCAATAACGCCAGAAAATCAGGGGTTAAGGAGAAAATTACCGAAATGA
>JAVBOP010000171.1:0-11605 GCA_031550405.1 Kapaibacterium sp. (SeqCode) | reverse complement strand
AATTGCAAAGCCTCTTCAGAAGAATTTACTGTGTAAGCATCATATCCTTCATCACTTAGATTGAATTGCAGGATTTCACAAATTGATTCTTCATCATCGACAATAAGAATTTTATTTTTCATAATATTAAATTTATTTTATTGTTATATATTGCGCTTAGGTTTCAGCTTATCACTATGTTTAGCTGTTTTTGCCCTGATAGTAAAATACAATATCTTCGGCAATATTTACGCATTCAATATGTAAAATTACGCCAATGGTGTTACAGCAAAGTAAAAGTGATATGAAAATTGTGTAACAAAATCATGCATTATTTATGAATAAATATTAATAAATAATTATTTGAAAATAAATATTGCCATTTTTTTAATGCTAATGCAGCATGTTTTCTTATTTGTAATGCAAATATTAATTTAAAAATTTGTTTATGTGTATGGTTTTTGGAACTTGTAAAATAAAACAAACACGAAATCATACGTATAACATAGTTGGATTTTGTATTGATTATGGCAATATGCTCAGCATTTTTTTTTTAGACATAATCACAAGAAAGTAAGTTATACAATTCATTTTTGTATACTTAAGAAGAGATTAATTATGAATATTTTTTAATAAAACATAGGAAATGGAAAAGGAAATTGTTATCAAAGTGCGAGACCTGAAAGTCGAATATGGCGACCGAGTGATATTGGAAAATATAAATTTTGATGTTCACAAGGGCGAAGTGTTTGTTATTGTTGGCGGCAGCGGCAGCGGCAAAAGTACCCTTTTAAGGCAGCTTATTGGCTTGGAAATGCCGACGGAAGGCTCTGTTTGGATTAACGAAAAGAATATTGTCAGCGCAAATGAGAAGCAAAAAATAGATATCATGAAGCAGAATGGAGTGCTTTTTCAGTTCAACGGGCTTTTTGCCTCAATGACAATTGGTGAAAATATATCATTGGTTTTGGAAAAATATACAGGATTAACTTCCAAGCAGATAGAAGAAGCAGTTGATTTAAAACTTTCTCTTGTTGGCTTGAGCGGTTTCCAAAACTATCGTCCAGCGGAAATAAGCGGCGGCATGAAGAAGCGGGCGGCGCTTGCAAGAGCAATGGCATTGGATCCGAATATTTTATTTTTTGACGAACCTTCCTCCGGTCTCGACCCAATAACTGCGGCTTCGCTTGACAATTTAATTCGAGAGCTGAATGTTGCCTTAAATACAACTATGGTGATTGTAACTCATGATTTGGAAAGCATTCTAAACATTTCGCACAGGATTATAATGCTTGATAGCCAAGCAAAAGGAATCACGGCAACAGGTACACCCGAAGAGCTAAGAAACTATAAAGAGAATAAAACCGTCTATAATTTTTTCAATCGGATATTAGAATAACTGCAGGCATGGCAAAAAATAAAAAATTCAGCAATTCATTCGTCATCGGAATATTTGTACTCCTTGGTTTATCAATACTTGTAGCGTTTGTATTGTGGATGGGAGCGTCGCAATTTTTCAAAGAATACAATACCTACGCAACATATTTCAATCAATCGGTAGAAGGGCTTACTTCCGGCTCGGCTGTCAAATATCTTGGCGTACAGTGTGGAATGATAGAAAGCGTACAAATTGCGCCGGATGGCAAGTTAGTTGAAGTTATATTCAAAATAGATAAGTCTATAAAAATGAATATTAATTCATTAATCATAAAATTGGAAATGGCAGGGCTTGCCGGCGATAAATTTTTACAGCTATACATATCCGAAAGAAAGAATATTAATAATAATATTATTCTATCGTTTACTCCCCCTCATCCGCTTATCAACTCTGCTCCGTCAAGCATGGAAGAACTGACGAATGCGGCAAGCGATATTGTTGGAAATATGCAGCAAATACAGTGGAAAGAAATATCCGACGGCTTGACAGGCACACTCAGCGGCACAAATGAGTTTATTAACAATAAGGAGCTTCAGCTTTTGGTGGCAGAATTGCGAGCCTCGACCACATCGGTAAATGAATTGTTAAATAGCGTTAATCAGTCTACAATTGTGTCGGACATTGCAAAAACCACATCCTCTATTTCTGAAAGCGCAAATTCTATAAATAATTTAGTAGGAAAAGTAAGCGGAGAATTGGGCAATGTTGGCATAGCTCAATATATTGAAAGAGCTTACGTAGGATATGACACAACGGTTGCCAATGCAAATCATGCCATCGCTTTAATGACTAACAGGCTTGAAACATCGCTAATCGGCATAAATGCTCTTGTCGAGGATTTGGCTGTTACCAATAAAAATTTGCAAAAAACCATCAGAATACTAAATGATTCCCCATATCTTTTACTGACAGAACCGCCACCGCCCGACAAAATAAAGAAGTAGCGCCGGGCACAGCATGTCCTGCTTGTTACCGTGCTCGCCTGTAATGTCTAACTACAGGCGAGCAGGATAAACTCTCTTTGCCTCTTATTTAACTTTCCAGCTTTCTTCGCCGGCAAGCAATGTAACAAGGCTGGCATTAGGATCATAGTAATCAGCTAATTGCTTGGTTACCCGCTGTATGTATGTATCGATGCGCAAGTCAAGGATAATGCCCATTGGGCGCGGCATTGCCGGATCATAGCTCATATTGGACAACAGGAACGCCATATATGAGTCCGTATTGTTATGCACGAGAATATCATTGAGCGAATGACTGCCGTTGGTCAATGACACTACGCGTGGTCTTGCTCCATCCATGACAATGCCTTTGTCGTCATCTTTGCCAAATACAATAGGTTTGCCATGTTCAAGCCAGACGGTATGTTCTTTGCGTATGTCTCTGTCGGTGAAATCTTTTAACGCACCATCGTTAAATATAACGCAGTTGGTATATATTTCAACAAAAGAAGTACCCTGATGGTTGTGTGCTGCATGGAACAACTCCTTAAGCGATTTAGGGTCAGTATCAATGCCGCGTGCAACGAATGTAGCACCAGCGCCAACGGCTAATGTTGCAGGTTCAAACGGGTCGTCAAGCGTGCCAAGAGGCGAGGATTTTGTTTTTAATCCAACGCGTGATGTCGGAGATTGCTGTCCCTTTGTCAAGCTGTATATCTCATTATTGAACATCAAGATATTAACATTCATATTCCTGCGGCAGGCATGTATAAAATGGTTGCCGCCAATACTAAGGCAATCGCCGTCGCCGGAAATAACCCATAGCGACAAGTCGGGACGAGCCAGCCGAAGCCCTGAGGCAATTGCAATTGCGCGCCCGTGAATAGTGTGGAAGCCATAATTATCCATATAGTATGGGAAACGGCTTGAACAGCCAATACCGGAGATGATGGCAAACTTTTCTTTGGGAATGCCCATTTCGGATAATGCTTTTTGGAGCTGAGCAAGAATAGAGTAATTGCCGCAACCCGGGCACCAGCGTACTTCTGCCGATGATTTAAAATCTTTTGCCTCTAAACCTTCCGCAGAGGTGAGCGGTAATTTTACAACTTCATCATACGTTGCCATATTATTTACCTCCTTCATTTAACATTTGCAAAATCTTTTCTTCGATCTCATAAGCCTTGAATGGCGTGCCTTGCAGCTTGTGCAAGCCTTCTATCTTATGCAGGTATTTGCCTTGCAGTATAAACTGCAGCTGCCCATTATTAGTTTCCGGCAACAGCACGCGCTTGAACCTTGATACAATGTCGCCTGTGTTTTTAGGCAATGGATTCATATAGCGTAAGTGCATATATGACAGCTGCTTGCCTTCAGCGGTCAGCTTGTCAAAAGCAGTTTTAATCGCACCATAAGTGCTTCCCCAGCCGATAAGCAACAAATCGCCATTCTGCTCTCCTTCAACCTCTGCAAGCGGAATGTCGTTTGCTATGTTATCTATTTTCTCCTGCCTGATATCTGTCATCACCTGGTGGTTCATACCATCTGATGAAACAGCACTGCCATTGTTCTGCTTTTCCAGTCCGCCAATTCTGTGCTCAAGTCCCGGAGTGCCGGGTAGCGCCCACATGCGGGCGAGTGTGGCTTCATCGCGCCTGTATGGCTGGAAGCCTTCCTTTTCAGTTACAAAATGTTTTGTCAAATCAGGCAGCTTATCCAAATCAGGCAACCTCCATGGTTCTGTGCCTTGCGCCAAGTATCCATCTGTCAACAGGATAACAGGCGTCATGTATTTGGTTGCAATTCTTGCTGCTTCAATAGCCAGCTCGTAGCAATCAGAGCAAGATTTTGCAGCCAGTATGGGCAGCGGAGCCTCGCCATGCCGTCCATACATAGCCTGAAACAGGTCGGATTGCTCTGCCTTTGTAGGTATGCCTGTTGAAGGTCCTGCTCGCTGAACATCAACGATTATTAACGGAATTTCAGTTATAACAGCATATCCGATAGCTTCAATTTTCAATGACAGGCCCGGACCTGAAGTAGTAGTAGTTGCAAGGTTGCCGCCAAAAGCAGCGCCAATAGCTGAACATATACCGGCAATCTCGTCTTCTGCCTGCAAATGCCGTACGCCATATTTCTTAAATCCTGACAGGAAGTGCAATATTTCCGTTGCGGGCGTGATAGGGTATGAGCCAAGAAATAACGGCATTTTTGTAAGCCGCGATGCGGTTACAAGACCAAGGGCAACGGCTTCATTTCCTGTTATATTGCGGTATATGCCCGGCTCTTTTTGCATAGGCGGGATTATATACTGCGTGTCGATTTCCGTAGTTGCCTCGCCATAAGTATAACCACTGATTAATGCCCTCTTGTTTGCTTCAAATATTTCTGGTTTTTTGCCAAATTTTCTCTCTAACCACTTTATGGTCGAATCCATTTTTCTATCAAGCAGCCAGCATACCAATCCAAGGGTAAATATATTTTTAGTTCTGTTTACAATTTTGGGAGATAGCTCCAAATCGGTTAATGAGGCAGCCATAATTGATTTGATATCAACAGATATCACCTTGTATTTGCTCAGTGAACCATCTTCAAGAGGATTGGCTGCATAATCCGCCAATTGAAGTTTTTTGGCATTGAAGCCATTGTTATCCACGATAATCAGCGCCCCGTCTCTTAAATGCGGCAAATTCACCTTCAGCGAAGAAGCATTTAACGCCACCATAATATCAATACGGTCGCCTATGGTATTAATAGCCTTCGAACCAATATGCACCTGATATGCTGAGACGCCGTATAGCGTGCCTTCAGGTGCCCGAACTTCCGCCGGATAATCGGGGAAAGTATTTACATCGTTACCAAACTCGCCGGATAATACCGACAGCTGTGTGCCGACAAGCTGCATCCCATCGCCCGAATCGCCAGCGAATCGAATGGTAATATTGTCAAGCATTTCTTGTTTTTTTATCATTATTATATGTTATATATGTTTATGGATATCTAATTGCAATAGGGATATGTAAGATAAAAACTTAAAATTAAGAAATGTTTTCGAGATAAAAAAAAATAATCTGTTTTTCACCGCAATTACTTAACAAATAGATTATGCTATATGAACATTATGTCAGTTTTATCGCATTGGGTGAAAATCCTTCAGAAAGGTAAAAATCTAACGCAACCCGAGACAGTATAGTATTCAGGGCATCTAAATTGCTCAAGTTAACGTTTCCACGCTGAACTGGAAAGCAAGCCTCTATAAATTTGTATTCATTTTCTATCAATTTTATAACACAAGTATACAAAAAAATTATCCAATTTGTGTGAACAGTGCATAGCTACAACATAAAGCAAAAATTAAGTATATTTGTAATTGATGCTTTGGGGTGTGCCAAATTATCATATCGTCTTTTTTTCGTAATTTTGCAAGATTAGATATTGAACAAATTGAAAATATATGAAAATAAATTTAAAAATATTGATTATAATTGCCTTGTTATCGGCAAATCTGTCTTCGAATGCTGCGTACAAAGCGCTTGATTCAGCGCAGGTGCACGAATTGATGCATTCGCAGTATCGAACTGTTATTTCGCTTGCGGGAACTTGGCAGAAAAGTTATGATAATGCTGCGTGGAATAATAGCGCGGCGGTGCCTTTTACTGAAACGAACCGCAAATCCGTAACTTATAAAAAAGACATAAGATTAGACGACAATACTGTTAAAAATAAAAATTTACACTTTATTTTCCCCGGATTGGAAGGACAGGTTGAAATATATTTTAATGATGATTTTTTGATAAAATACGATGGTGGTTTGGTGCCGATTGATATTGCAATTCCGAGCAAGTCAATCAAAATCGGGAATAATGAATTAAAATTAATTTTTCTTGAAAATTCAAAATTAGAAAACCAATTAAACATTGCAGTTTTTAATTCTCCACAAACAGTAAAGGGTATAATTCGGGAGCCGTTTTTAGTGGCGACGTCGAAAATATGGATAAGTGAAGTTAAATATTTTGCTAAAGAAAATGCAAATATTGAGGCTAATATATTTTGCTCGGCGGGGCAGATTGACGATGTGCTGAGCAGTAAAAATGATTCGTCAAATTCTGGCGTTGGCACGAAGAAAACGCAGATAAGGCTTGAATATCAGCTGTTTAACAAGCAAACCGGCAAAGCGGAAATGCTGCAGCCTGAGAGCAAATTTTTGACGGTTGAGGACTCAAGAACGATTAATTTGAAGGTCAATATTCCTTGCGCCAGTCTGAAAGCATGGTCTATCGAATCGCCGGAACTGTATATGCTGAGAGTATATATATTTCAAGGCGGAAATTTGATAGATGATTATTTTATTAATATTGGTTTAAAAAAAATAACACACACCAAAGGCAAAGGTATTGTTTTGAATGGTAATCCTGTTGAAATTAAAGCGGTTGCGTATAGTGAATATTTTCAATCCGTGAATAATACTTTAACTGCTTATAGGATGGAAGAGGATATTAAATCCATAAAAATACTTGGTGCGAATGCAATAAAATTTCAATATCATCCTCCGCATCCGTATCTTGCTTATTTATGTGATAAATATGGCTTGATGATGCTTATAGAAATGCCACTTTATAATACGCCGCAGGAGATTGTTGCACATGAAGAGGTTGTTGCCAGTTCGAAAAATATTTTATCAAGGATTGTAAATTCATATTCCAATAACGTTTCATTTTTTGCTTTGGGATTGGGCAACGCTGTGTATGAATGCGAAAAATATTCGTTGCTTACAAAGGATTTGCTTGCTTCGGTAAAACAGCTGCAATTTCTGAAATATAAGACTGTTGAGTTGGGGATTGAAACATTTGATGCAGACGGATTTGATTTTATTTGTGCGAACCTGCGAAAAAACATGCCTTATGAACAAATCAAAGTTGAGCTGGAGGAAATGAAAAAAAAATTAGAAATACCTGTTGTATTCAGCTTTTCAAGCATTGTTCAGCCGGACAATCACGCTGGTTATTCAAGCACAAATTCACTTGAGCATCAGGCGTATTTTATCAAAAGCTGCTATTCCATTTCCAAATCTGCAAAAGTTGCCGGCTGTTTAATAAATTCGTTTAATGACTGCAAGACGAATTATCCGGTTCTGGCAATAGATTATTATGATAACTACAATGAAACCAATGGTTTAACTGACGGCTACCGCAATACGCGCTTATCGTTTTTGCTTGTGAAGTCATTGCTGAATAATGAAAAATTGCCGCTTCTAAATGCTGGCACTTATGAAAGCGAAACGCCTGTAACTTACACTGTTTTAGGGTTTGTGGTTTTGCTCGCATTATTGCTGATACTTAATCGTTACAAGCGTTTCCGCGAATATTTCGTCCGGGCAATCCTACGCCCATATAATTTTTACGCCGATATCCGCGATAACCGCATAATGTCAATATCTCAGACCATAATTTTAGCGCTGATAATCGCATTCTCTGTATCGCTATGCTTCGCATCCGCAATGATTGCCTTGCGCAGCGACTTGGACTACAACTACTTCTTCCGTGCGCTGATACCTTTCAGCTCGCTATTGGATGTGTTGTTTATAGCGGCTTGGCAGCCTGAAATCCTGTTATTTTTATTCACCTGCATTATCGCAATGAAGATATTACTTGGCGCCCTGATATTGCGCCTTGCAGCCATTTTACTCAGAGCAAGAATATTTATTGGCAACACAATCACAATCGTCGTTTGGGCGTTCCTGCCGTTCGTATTTTTACTTCCGATAAGCATACTGTTTTCGCGCCTCCTAATGCTTTCTGACGCATACATGGGAATCTTTTCCGTAATAGTATTGGCATTGCTTATCTGGTCTGTTTTTAGACTGCTTAAGGCATGTTCTGTCGTGTTCGATACTCCAAAAATAAAAGTATACTCAATCGGCTTGGCAGCACTTTTTGTCTTCGTTATTGTACCGGTGTTCTTCTATGAAAGCAGTTATAACATAAGCACATTTATTAATTATTTCTACTACTTACCGTAATTTGATGATAAATAGCCATAAATTGAATATTTTATTTGAAGATGATTGTATAATTGCTGTCAATAAGCCTGCGGGGCTACTCAGCATTCCTGATAGATATGACAACACGCTGCCCTCGGTAAGCGGTATATTAAGGCAGAATTATGAAAAAATATTCATAATTCACAGGCTGGATTTTGGAACTACCGGCATATTGCTTTTTGCGAAAACGCCCGAAGCACACGCATTTCTGAATAATCAATTTGCAAGCCATACAATAAGGAAAATATACACAGCTGTCGCTTCTGGCGTTATTCACGATGATGAAATGGAAATCGATATTCCGCTGCTGCAAAATCCAGGGCGCAAAGATGGAGTTATTCCGTCATCTCGAGGCAAAGCTTCGCTTACGGTTATTAAGGTTATCAGGAGGTTTAAAAATGCCACTTTGATTCAGGCACAGCTTAAAACCGGGCGTCTGCACCAGCTGCGAGCGCATACTGCTGCAATAGGCAATCCACTGATTGCCGATGGTATGTACGGCAGCGCTTCAGAATTTATGCTGTCTTCAATTAAGCGAAAATTTAATTTAAAGAAAAACACCTGCGAAATTCCTATAATTTCCCGTCCAGCTTTACATGCCACAGAGATTGAGTTCATACATCCCAATCCTGATTATGAAAAAAAATTAATAAATATATCTGCTCCTTTGCCCAAAGATTTATCTGCCTTAATTCAAGTTTTGGAAAAATATGCTCAAGCATAAAGCGCATGCTATCCCCTTTGCTAATACAAATTTATAGTTACTTCGTTTTCCCTAAAAAAATAGGATATTTGCATGTAGATTTTAAAATAAAAATCATTAATGTTGTAGAAAGTGAACGAGAGCTTGAAAATTTATTAAGAAAACATGCGGGAACGCTTTTTACTCTTCGCATAAAAATGTTAATACAGATAAAAAAATATTCAGACAAAATCACACTGAGATGACGTTCTTTTTCGATATTTTATTGACGAATTTCCCAAACAAAATGAAAATAAATTTAGAATAATCCTCTTAGATAACACTGCATTTCACAAAGCAAAATCAGAGCAAGCACCTGCAAATATTGGCGCTTATGCTTTTAACAAATTCATTGACAAAAAAGGAGGTAGCTTCAATATGTTCATGCAATTACACTACAAACTTGTATTAGCAAATGGTATAAATTTAAAAAAATAATAATAATTGTAGGATGTACGAGAAATATTTTATAATTTTGCGGAATGAAATTTATATAGAGGTTATCGTGAATATTCTATACAAAAACATAGCGTCAAAGATACGTCATAAGCTCTTATTTTTAGACAAGTTAGATAGCATGCAGAATATTAATATCATGTATATTTTGCTTTGCGCTATTCCTTTGCCTGCTTACTTCCAATATTGGAAAGGGGTAGCTTTTGCCCTGCCTGCAAGCCTGTATTATAAATTCGACTACAATGTAACCGATAATAAAATATATAATTTAATTAGTAATACATCTTTTTTGTCATTCATGAATGATAAAAAAAGGTGTATTTTTTTATTTATAAATATTAATTAATCAAATCAATGAAAAAATATTTGCAATTTATTCAGTGTAATTTCTTAAGTTTAAATATAATAAATTTTTTACTCACTATTATCGAAAAAGGAGGGTGCAAACAATGAAAAAGCACACACTCAAAAAGGCATTATTGCTCGCAGGTATGGCAGCTATAATGCTTGGCGTAGCAGCGTTCCCGCCAGCTGCAAAAGCACAAATGACAAAAGTGTGGGAAACGGGGGCAGTAACCGGTACTCCAAGATTTTCCTACGATGGAACGAAAATAATATCTTTAACAGGTGCTCATGTTGTGGTGCTTGATGCCACTAATGGTAAAAAGCTAATATCCATAGCTGCCGAAGGAGATGGGGATATATCGCATGACGGCAGATGGCTTGTTGTGATGAATCCACTTGAAAGCTCTATTCCGCCCAAGAAGTATTATAACTATATTGCTATCTATGACATAGCAGAAGATTTTAAATTAATTGATAGCATTCCTTCAGAGTCCGTTGGCGGTACGGGAGGATTTGGTAGTTATAATGTTCGTTTCAGCCCAGATGACCAAAAATTATATGTACTTGCTCCAAGGTGGAACCCTGACCAAAATTCGAGTGAGATGATATACAAGCATTTCAGTATATGGGACATGAAGAGCAAAGAGGAGCTATACAGCAAAAAATATTCTTCGTCCTGTCGTGATTTAGAGGTGTCCTCCGATGGCAAATATTATGTGGTAGGTCCAAATGCAGACCCGCCAAACTATGAGGAACATACCCGCCATTTTCTTGTTTATGAAGCTGCTACAAATAAGGAATTATACAAGTTTAAGTCTGTTGAAGGAGATTTTCCTTATAATGATTTAGACTTTTTTATAATAAAAGGGCTTTCAAAAGATAATAAGCTCTATACAATGTCTTGGAATTACAACAGAATGAAGATTTATGACTTAAATGATAAAGCTAACTTAGTTTCCGAGTGCAAAATACCCCCTAATTTCGGGGGGGGGGCTATTTGTATAATGAGCAAAAATTATATGATTAGCTATCGCACAGGCGAAGATGGCAATTATAAAGATATGGAAACCTCAGAATATGATCCGTTGACCTGCACGGAGTTGAATAACTTTACGATGGATTATACGTACCTTGTTGATAATTATAATGACGAATATTATGTAGCAATTTTCAAAGATGAAGGTACAGCTGGTCAATACTATACTGGCTTATTTAAATATGATAGTGATATAAAAGACAAGGCAGCGGATAACCTGCTATATCCCAACCCAAGCAGCGGAATAATTACAATACCATTAGAAAATACACAGTTAAATGAATTAAAATTAATAATTCATGATACAAGCGGGAAGGAAGTATATGCAAGCAGTATAAAAGGAGAAAAGGAGATAGTATTGGATGTATCAGGTTATGCCAAAGGCAGCTATGTGATTATGTTGCAAGGTAATGGTTTTTCAAGAACTTATAAGTTTGTGAAGGAGTAGGTTATGAGAAAGAAAGAGAAAATATATTCAGAATCATGATTTAGAAGATTAAAAGATTTTCAGGAAAAGAATCGTGTAAATCCTATAATTTTGAGCATCCTGATTCAGAATAGTCTCCCCTTCGACAGGCTCAGGGAGCTTTAAAGAATAGTGTCGAAAGGAACAACAACAATAACAATG
>JAVBOP010000233.1:0-13211 GCA_031550405.1 Kapaibacterium sp. (SeqCode) | reverse complement strand
GCTTTTTGCACAAGATCCAGGGGGAGGAATAGCAGCGCGATATTGGGTGGTGCAAAAAAAAGGCGAACACAACGTCCGTCCCTTATATTTATGAATATTTTTTAATAAAGCTATTAAAAAAAATGGCAAAAATATTGTAGATGTAAGAGAATATAACATTGTGCAATACATGCAATTTTGATATAAGCTGTGGTATATATGGAGATACTGCATTTTATATTCCCGTATTTATCAAGCATGAAACATGCCAATATTCACATACATTAATATTTATGGCTAAAGAACAACAGTTGGTAATATTCGACGCCGTTACAAACAGCTCAATATTCAAAAACGTCATCGCAAAAATATTTAAAAATAATGACATTCTGCTTGCAGTCGGCATTGTAGTCATCATTGGTTTGCTTATTATCCCGTTGCCTGCACCGCTTTTGGACATTCTGCTTGCTATCAACATCGGCATTTCCGTGCTAATTATAATACTGTCGCTATACATAAAAACGCCGTTGGATTTTTCCGCCTTTCCAACAGTATTGCTTATAACCACCTTGTTCAGGTTAGGGTTAAATGTGGCATCGACACGCCTAATCCTAAGTTCCGGTGCGCCGGGCAATATCATCGAAGCATTCGGAAGCTTCGTAATCAAAGGCAATTACGTGGTCGGAATAATAATATTCATCATACTGCTGATAATCAACTTCGTGGTGGTCATAAAAGGTTCATCGCGTATAGCAGAGGTAAGCGCCCGATTCACATTAGATGCTATGCCCGGCAAGCAGATGAGTATTGACGCCGACTTAAACTCGGGATTTATCGACGAGGCAACAGCACGCAAGCGCCGAGAAAATTTATCACGCGAGGCAGATTTTTATGGCTCCATGGATGGTGCTGCCAAATTTATAAAAGGCGACGCTATTGCAGGCTTAATTATAACGGGCATCAACATACTTGGCGGCTTTGCCATAGGCGTGCTGCAAATGGATATGGAGATTACGGAAGCCATTTCAAAATTCACAACGCTGTCCATAGGCGATGGCTTGGTATCTCAAATACCATCGCTTTTAATATCCGTTGCAAGCGGTCTGGTGGTAACCCGCTCCTCGTCTAATGATAATTTGAGTATGCAGCTGGCAGAGCAATTTACTTTTAATCCCAAACCTATTGCCATTACTGCCATTATGCTCTTTGCACTGGGTTTATTGCCCGGGTTTCCCACCATTGTATTCATGCTGCTGTCTTTAGCATTGGGCGCTCTTGCATTCTTCCGCTCCATGTCCGTTAAAAAAGAGGCAAATAGCGTCGCTGTCGAAGAGATAGCCAAAGCTCAGGCTGCAAGCGAGCCTGCCCGGCAGGAAGATGTGCCTGTGGAAGAATTGCTAAAAGTGGATCCTGTGGAAATAGAATTGGGCTATAGCCTCATATCGCTTGTCAATGAAAGTCAGGGCGGCGATATATTCAAGCGCATCACCAATATCCGCAGGCAGCTGGCAACGGAGCTGGGTATAGTATTGCCTCCCGTCCGCGTAAGGGACAATTTGCAGCTTGAGTCGGAGGAGTATTCGATAAAAATACGCGATAATGAGGTCGCCCGCAATAAGCTCTATCCGCACATGGTGCTTGCAATGAATTCGGGACTTGCGGACGGCGACCTTGATGGCATTGATGTTACGGAGCCTGTTTTCGGTTTGCCGGCGATATGGACTAATAGCTCAAACAGGGAAAATGCCGAGATAATGGGATATACCGTTGTAGAACCTGCCACAGTGCTTACCACGCACTTGACGGAAATATTGAAGCGCAATGCAAGCAAGCTGCTCACACGGCAGAATGTTAAGAATCTGGTGGAAAATCTGAAAGAGGACTACCCTGTGCTGCTTGAGGAAATCACACAGGAAAGCTTGTCTATCGGCACTATACAGAAGATATTGCAGAATATGCTGGTTGAGAGCCTGCCTATCCGCGACCTGCCGCAAATACTCGAGGCGATACTGGAATATAGCAAGGTAACCAAAAATACAGATGTGCTTACCGAATATGTAAGGCATAATCTATCTGAATTAATTAAAAAGACTTACGCCGATGATAAAGGAGTGATACATGCCATTGCCTTATCTCCTGCCATAGAGGAGCGCATGACGACGGCACTGCAATCCAATAATTCTAACGCACTTAGCATCACTCTCGGTATGTCGCCCGATGTGATACAGAAGGTGCATCAAAGCCTGTCGGAGGCGATAGACGATATTTCTATTACAGGCTATCTGCCGCTTGTTATATGCTCGGCGCAGGTGCGTCCATATTTCTACCGCATGATACACAGCTCGTATCCTGTTGTCAGTGTAATAAGTTACACCGAGCTTCCTGCTGACACAGATATAGAAATACACAGTCGCATAGAGCTATAATCTTCAGGATATATGAATAAAAATTCAGAAAACAATAAAAATATGTTTTTTACATGCGGCGCGAATACAAGAATATATGCTATTCTCCTTTTCTGAAACTGTATGATAAATATTTGCTATATTGATGCCGATAAAAAGAGGATAAAAATGTAAGGCAATGAAGATAAAACTTATTCTATCGCTGCTCGCTGCGGCAGGGCTGCTGCATGTGTCGGGAGCGGATGCGGCATTTATCGAAAATAAAGGGCAGTGGAGTGCGAACATCAAATATCTGGCGAAAAGCAAAAATATCTACGCCTGGGTTACGGATTCGGGCGTGGTTTATGACCATTTTCAGCTCTATACCGACAGTGCCGACGCCGACAAAATGCGCATCAAAGGCAGCGTGCTCGCAATGCAGCTGCAAAATACGAATGGCAATTGCAACCATATCGGCATTGGCAGGCAAGGCACGCACCATAATTATTTTATCGGCAGCGATAGAACCGCATGGGCAAGCCAAGTGCCTTTATACAATAAGGTTATAGCAAAAAATATATACGACGGTATTGATATATGCTACTATTTTGACTCATCAGAAAAATCCCGGATTCGCTACGATTTTGAATTGCAGCCGAATGCAGACCCGGATGCTATCCGCTTCCGCATAAATGGTGCAAGTAATATATATATCAATAGCATAGGCGAACTTGTTATTGAAACGGATAATGGCATTTTCAGGCATAAGGAGCTGTTTGCATTTCAGAGCATGCAGGATGATTATGAAAATAAATTCATAAATAACAGGCAAATAAACTGCCGTTTTGTTAAACATGCTGATAATACTATTGGTTTTGAATTAGGTAAGTATGATAAAAGCAAGCCGCTTACAATTGATCCGCTGATATATTCCGTGCTGATTGGCAGCGTTGATGCCGAATATGGCTATGCCATTACAGTGGATACTTTGGGCTGTGCATATATCGCAGGCGAGGTGCATTCGCAGCACTTCCCTACTACCAGCGGTGCGTATGACCGTTATTTTAATGATGGTTACCAGCAGAGCGATGCAAGCAGTATGGATGCTTTTATATCCAAACTTGACAATACCGGTAAAAATATTTTATTTTCTACTTTTCTCGGTGGCAGTAAGCGTGACAGAGCCAAATATATCGCCCTTGACGACAGCATGAATATCGTCGTTGTCGGCGAAACCGAGTCGCAGGACACCGCTTACCCGCACACTGGCTTTCCGATAGAAACCACGTCCGACACTTTGAACAGGTATAATGGCGGCTGGGATGTGTTTGTTGCCAAGTTCAACAATTCCGGTAACCAGCTGATATTTTCGGCACTTATAGGCGGCGACGCATACGATGTGTCGGGCGGCTTGAAGATCGACAGGCAGAATACAATATGGGTTGCGGGCGAAACGCGAATGGCGCAGAAGATATTCCCGACAACGCCCAATGCCTACAGAAAAACCTTTGCGGGCGGTGAAAGCGATTGCTTCGTATCCCGCATAAATACAATGGGTTCGCATCTTTTATACTCCTCGCTGTTTGGCGGAAATGGCAGGGATATGCCCGTGAGTATTGGCGTCGATACTGCCTCGAATGTATATATTGCCGGCAATACAGCGTCGAGCAATTTTCCCATCACGCCCAATGCCTTTCAACAGAGTATGCAGGGCACAGGCGATATATTTGTTACGAAGTTCGATTCGACGCTATCTTATTTAATATATTCCACTTACATTGGCGGCACAAAAGATGAATATCCTGCGGGCATAGCCATTGATGATAATAACTGTGCATATATTTCAGGCTATTCCATTTCGAATAATTTCCCCACCACAGCCAATACATACAGCCAGACGCAGAGCGATTCCGCCGATATAGTGGTGTTTAAATTAGACCAGACCGCCCAAAACCTGCTGCTATCAACAACTATAAGCTCGAACAATAGAAATTATGCTACAGGTATTGCGATAGATAAATTAAAAAAAATTCATATTTCTGGATATACCCATTCAACAAATTACCCTGCCACATGGGACGCCTTCTTTGATACCTATTCCGATTTTGGCGATATGGTATATTCAGTATTCGATACTTCGCTATCTAACCTGTTATATTCCAGCTACATAGGCGGAAGGTACTATGATTATGCCTACGGCTTGGCATTGGATAAAATAGATGCTGCATACCTTGTGGGAGCGACCACTTCAGGCTACTATTTCCCGCATTCCAAGGTAGTTAGCGACAGTATATGGAGCAATAATACATGGCAGACGCTTGGCAGCTATGATGTAGTGGTATTCAAGGCAACAGAGAAGCCGTATCCGGGCGAATTATTAACAAATATTAATTTATTAGGCAGCGAATTTTGTCCGGGCGTGCCTGTATCCATCACCATATATACGCCTCATGCCTTTTATTTTGCCGATAATACGTTCTATGTACAAATGTCCGATGCCAACGGCAGTTTTGCTAACCCAATTGTAATAGGTCAGTTACAGGCATCGACAGGCGGCAGTACAACTATCATATTCCCTGCCAATACTCCCGTCGGCTACGGCTATAGAATACGCGTCGTATCAACCAAGCCGCGCTCAATCGGCGAAGACAACGGCACTGACCTGACAATACGCGGTGCATATATGTCATTGAATACATTGGCACTTACGGCATATTGCGCAGGCAATACCATAACTGCTGCATACGAAACCAATTCGTGTTTCAATAGCGGCAACATCTTTAAATTGGAGATGTCATCGGATACAGGCGGCTCTTTTGCCAACCCTGTCGTAATTGCTTCCAAAGCAGGTGTTTCTTCTGACAGCATATCAGGCGTAATACCGAGTAATATCATAAAGATAGCAGGAAATTATTCGCTGCGTCTTACCTCATCATCGCCTGCTTTCATAAGCGATACACAGACCATGTCCATCGCATTGCCGCACATCGAAGTTGCAGGTATTGCCGAGTATGCCTTTTGCGCTGAAGAGAGCTTTGCATTGCCTTATACCGCCAACCACTGCTTTGCCGACAGCAATATTTTCTATGCGCTGTTATCCGATGTAACCGGCAGTTTTTCAAGCAAGATAGATACAATAGGCTATGCCATGTCCAACCACTCCGGCACAATACCATGCACAGTGCCCGGCAACGTGGCAAATGGCGATAAATACAGGATACGCATAGCATCTACGCAACCTGAGGCATACGCTGAAACTGCTGACAGCATTCGTTTTATTCTCGGAAGTCCTTATATATATACAGATAACATTTCCGGCATGGAACTGTGCAAAGGCTTTGCATTTGAGATAACAGTACATGCCAGCAACTGCTTCGATTATGAAAATAAATTCATAATTCAAATAAAAATAGACAGCCTGTGGCAAACTATCGGCGAAACGGCATATAACGACAGTGTGGCTATCATAACTATACCGGATATAAGCGGGATAAGCGATGGGGCGAATGTGTTGCGCATCCTTTCGACCAATCCGGAAATATCGACGCCTGATATATCGGTTACAGTTACATCGCCAACGATGCAAGTCCATATATCACAGGCAAATACGATTTGCCGCAACAGAAACGTGGAAGTGGCTTATACATCGAACGGCTGCTTTAAGCAAGGCACGATACTGTATATCCAGCTTTCGGATACAGGCGGCGTGTTCGGCTCTGCGCCCACGATTATAGGAACGGGCATTTATGATATATCCCATGAAAATGGTATACTTACAGCGAATATTCCTCTGAATATACCGACATCAAATAAATATAAAATACGCATAATGACCTCCGATTCGCTGTATACCAATGAGGTTGCAGTGCGCATAATCGACGCAGAAGCGAGTATTGACGCCGACATATCGGATATGACCGTGCTTTGCAGCGGCATCAGCTTTTACGTGAATTATACTGCCAACGGCTGCTTCAATGAAGGCAATGTGTTTACGATAGAGTTGTCCGATGAGAATGGCAATTTTAGCACCACAAGCTCTGTTATCATTGGCAGCATTGCATCGGCAACATCAGGTAAGATATTGGTAAATATACCGCTTGGCATGAAAAATGGTAGCAAATACCGCATGCTTCTTGCCTCTTCAACGCCTGCCAAAAAGAGCATTTTGGATGTCGATTTTACGATAGAGCAGCCATCTATCGTGATAGATTCATTAAAAAATTTTAATATTTGTGTGCAGATAGATGAGAACAAAAATAAGATATATGCCATGAATACTCAAGTTACGGTGCCGTTTGCGGCGAGCGATTGCTTCGGGCAGCCCAATATATTCATATTGCAGCTTGCGCCCAATGGCGATTTCAGCAAGGCGGCGAACCTTGACACGTGTGCATGGAATGAGCGCCAGTTTGTGTTTGCTTTTCCAGCGAATATTGAAAATGTGCCGTACCGCATGAGGGTTATTTCGACTTATCCCGAGCTTGCCAGCGCCGATAATGGGATTGATATTAAGTTTGCCCAGCCTGAAATCACATTTGCCGGTATCGTTAAGTCTGTTATTTGCAAGGGAAATATAAATACATTCGAATACTACAGCACCGCATGTTTCAATGCCGACAATGTGTTCTATCTTGAAATATCGGATATGAACGGCGGCTTCGGCTATTCGCAGATTATAGCATACAGCATGCAGCTGGGATATGGTACGTTCAACGCCATTCTGCCTGATGAGATGCTTGCGGGCAATGGATACAAGCTTCGTATTCGCAGCACGTCGCCAAGTATCATATATTACGACGACAAGCTATATTTTACAGTCAGCTCGCCCGAGATTCTAACAGGCAATTTGCGGACGCTGAACCTTTCGCGAAACGATACGATTTCTGTGCCGTTCAATACCAATTGCTTCGACCCGACCGATATTGCGTTCTATGTGCAGCTTTCTGACCCAAAGGGTAACTTCAATAATCCAATGGAGATAGGTGGGCAGACAGGTTGGCAGGATGATGGTGAGATATTGACACGCATTCCGCTAAAAGCAAGCGACGGCATAAAGTACCGCATGCGTGTAATCTCGAAAACGCCGGCACTTACCGGCAATGATAATAGCAGGGATATCAGCATTCGCGGCACGGGCTCTATTGACGAACTTGCTGATAATACTGAACTTATGGTGTACCCTGATATTGCTGTTGATGTAATAGATATTGTCAACAAAAATGAACAAAAATTAATTTTTATAG
The DNA here is from genome assembly GCA_031550405.1 of Kapaibacterium sp. (SeqCode). GTDB lineage: Bacteria > Bacteroidota > Ignavibacteria > Kapaibacteriales > UBA2268 > JAVBOP01. Next base: position 5,605 of record JAVBOP010000233.1, on the reverse strand, counting down.
AACTGTCGGACATCACAGGCAATCAGCTATTCCATTCGCATGACATTGGCTTCGTGCAAAATTACAAAATAGATGTCTCTGCCTTGCCTTCCGGCGTATATGTATTGACCATTTGCACCGCCAGCACCACCTACCGCTACCCCATATTAAAGCTATAAAAAAAATCCCACCGATGCAGGTGGGATTGATTACACGGAATAGCTGTGCTAACACCATGAAAATAAATATTCTTTTATATCCAGCCGCGAAGTTTGCATGCGTCTGCAACACGTTTGATAGAAATCATATAAGCTGCATCTCTCATGTAAGCGTTCTTTTCTTTAGCCATGCCTGACACGCCATGATAAGCAATTGTCATTTTGTCATCTAATTTTGACAATACTTCTTCACGTGACCAGTAAAAATTCATGTTGTTTTGTACTTGCTCGAAATATGAACAAGTTACGCCACCAGCATTACATAAGAAATCAGGTATAACAAAAATACCACGTTGTTTTAAAACTTCATCAGCTTCAGGAGTAGTTGGTCCGTTTGCAGCTTCGCAAAGAACTTTAACACTTGGAGCAATCAAGTTTACAGTTTCGCCAGTAATTTGACCTTCCAAAGCAGCAGGAATCAGAATATCAACTTCTTGTTTAATCCATTCGCCGCCGTCAGCAATTTCAAAGCCGAGAGCTTTTGCTTTATCTTGGTCAATTGTACCAAATTTATCAGTAATACCAATAAGTTCATCGTAGCTTGTGCCTGCCTTCTTGATGAAAGTAATCGCCTTTTTAACGTTATTATCCCAGCATGAAATAGCAGTAACTTTGCCGCCCATTTCAGTATATAATTTAATTGCAAATTGAGCAACATTGCCAAAACCTTGAACAGAAGCTGTAGTTTTTGCAATATCAATACCTTTTTCTTTCAATGCTTCGCGTAAAGTATAAATAACGCCAAAGCCAGTAGCTTCTGTACGACCCAATGAACCGCCGCTGCCAACAGGTTTGCCAGTGATAGCGCCAGGATATTTCATACCTGTGATTTTTTCGTATTCATCAAGCATCCATATCATCATTTGTCCGTTAGTCATCACGTCTGGAGCTGGAACGTCCTGAATAGGACCAATATTTTTCCATATCTGACGGATATAACCACGACATACTAATTCTTGTTCCCGCATGGACATAATGCGTGGATCACAAATTACGCCGCCTTTTCCACCACCAAGCGGAATATCAACACAAGCTGTTTTCCAAGTCATCCACATTGACAATGCGCGAACAGTATCAATTGTTTCATTTGGATGGAAACGAATACCGCCCTTTGCAGGACCGCGTGCATCGTTATGTTGGCAACGGAAGCCACGAAATACCTTGTAAGTCCCGTCGTCCATTCTTACAGGAATATTCACATGATATTCTCTGTCAGGGTTGCGCAATAAATCGCAAGTAGCGGCATCTAAGCCTAATTGTTTAGCAACTTTGTCAAATTGTTGCTGAGCCATTTGAAAAGGATTGAAATTTTCAACTGCCATAGTATCCTCAAAATTCCTAAGCCACGTTATTTGTATAGCTTAGGCGATAAATGTTATTTAATAAGTGTTATTTAAATATTAGATAATTGCTATATAATTTGTCTTAAATAAAACGCAAACTTAAGCAATATTTTTTGAATAATAAAATTATATTACAATATATTTTTGAATAGAGATATAACCGGCATTTTTATGCGATATTTATGAAAATATTTTCATTTTTATAGTATTTGCCAAGCTGTTTTCTTAGAAGTGTATTTTTAGGATGAATAAGATGCGGATCATCTGCAACTATCTTATTTACAAATTCCTTAGCGGTTTGAATTATATCAATGTCATTAACGAGGCTGGCATATTTAAATTCAGGAATGCCCGCCTGTTTTGTGCCAAGTATATCGCCGGGACCTCGCAACTTCATATCGACTTCTGCTATTTTGAAACCGTCATTAGTCTCCTGCATGGCTTTCATGCGGATGATTGCCGAATTTTTTTCACCATCCATATCCTGATTCTTCTTGCGTGCCAGCTGAAATTTGAAATTATCTTTGGTCATTAAAAAGCAATACGATTGCTCACTCCCCCGCCCCACTCTGCCTCGAAGCTGATGCAGCTGCGACAGCCCAAACCGCTCGGCATTCTCAATCAGCATAACAGTGGCATTCGGCACATCAATACCGACCTCAATAACGGTCGTCGCTATAAGTACCTGATATTCCCTGTTCAGCAGGGCATTCATCGCCTCTTCCTTCTCATACCAAAACATCTGCCCATGCAGCAGCCCACACTTAAATTCGGGGAATATATCGCTTTGCATAATATCGAAGTGCTCAATCGCCGACTTCAGCTCAAGCTTTTCCGACTTCTCAACCAGCGGATAGACAATATACGCCTGCCTGCCTGCCTGTATCTGCGTGCGGACAAAATCGTACATCTCCTCCCTATGGCTGTCGAAAACTATCTTCGTAACAACAGGCTTCCTGTTTTTGGGCATCTCTTTGATAGTCGAAACATCCAAATCACCATAAACAGTCATCGTAAGGGTGCGTGGAATAGGAGTAGCAGTCATATACAGCACATGCGGTATCTGATTATTTTGCATAGACTTACGTGCAAGCGATATAAGTTCGGCACGCTGTATAACACCAAAACGGTGCTGCTCATCAATGATAACCAGCCCAAGGTTGTTATAAACAACATCTTTCTGGAACAGGGCATGAGTGCCGACAATAATGCTATGCCTGCCGCTGGCAATGCCTTCCAGCACCTCATTGCGCATCTTCTTGCGCATGCCGCCGACAAGCTGGATAATACTTATATCCTGCATATTTTCAAGGAGCTTGGATATGGAATGATAGTGCTGTTCGGCAAGCAATTCAGTGGGCGCCATAAGCACCACCTGATAACCGGCATCAATAACCATGAGCATCGTCAGTATGGCAACAATCGTCTTGCCCGAACCCACATCGCCTTGCAGCAGACGGTTCATCGCCTTGCCCGAACCCATATCTTTAGCAAAATCGCTCAGCACGCGTTTCTGGTCGCCGGTCAATTCAAACGGCAGGGAATCATATAGCTTACGCGCAGAATGGCTCTTTTGGGTGATAGATATTCCGCTCTCCTTTTCCTGAACACTCTGCCGCTTCAAGCGTATAACCAATTGATATAGAAGAAGTTCCTCGAATTTTATTCTAAATTTTGCCCGCTCGATAACGGGCTTGTTTTCAGGAGTATGCAGTATTTTTATGGTTTCATTTATCGTCGGAAAATTAAAATATTTTAATATATATTCAGGTATCGTTTCTTCGATTTGACCGACGTAACTTTCAATTGCATTTTCTATTATGTGCCTTAAAATACGGGAAGTTATACCTGTGCGCCTCATATCTTCCGTTACTCGGTATTTGGGTATAATACCTCCTTTTGAATACAGCTCAATATCCTCCTGTTCAATTATTTCAATTTCAGGATGCGAGAATGATATTTTGTTGTAACTTAAGGCAGGCTTGCCGCTTACGACAATAATGCTTTGAAGAGGATACTGCTTGGCATACGACTCGGCAAACTGAAAAAATACAATCTCAAACGTATCCCGCTTAGAATCGCACACCGTAAGCGTCAGCATCTTTTTGTTGTATCGAAAATCCCGGATTTGGCTGCGGACAACCTGCCCGATGATTGTAATCTCGCTCGGCATCGCATAATTGCTCTCTGCCCGCCTCAGGTTCGCCCTGATATCAGCAATCGAGTCAGCGCTATTTCTGTCGTAATAATCGCGAGGAAAATATGTAATCAAATCCTCCAACGTCATTATTCCCGACTTTATCAAAGCCTCTGCCCGCTTAGGTCCTATTTTTTTTATGTATTGTAGTTCAACATTCTGCATTTCAACAAACACAAAAATACAAAATACTCCGCAATCCCCAATTTTCAAAAATTATTAAAATAAATTCATTTTTGGCTGCTAATACTTAACCGCTATCAAGATGCGTTAATTAACCCTAAAACACCCCGCCACTACGGGATATTCGACTGACGGGGTGTTTTTTGCTATTGTATATTAAACTGAAAATTGATAACTGTTGGGTATGAGAACCTGTCTATATTAGCACAGTATCTTCTAATATAGCATGAGCGTGTCTTTTGGGATAAATTTTATCGCCTTATTATTGCCCAAAGCATCAGTATATTTGGCTGTGTAATGCTTGTCTTTATTGAGAATAAAGAATAAATAATTGTTCATATCTTTTCTGGCATCGGCTGTATAACCACTTTCCACAATGCTATCTCTGTAATATATATTGACTTGCCTCGATATGCGATTGCCACTGTTCAAGCCGATATTCTTATCTTTCAGCAGCCAGACGCGCACAAGTATCTCGTTATCTTTCAAGTGTTTACCAGCCTTAAATTTCTCATAAAGTGCAATATATCTGTCGGATACATTTTTGCCATGAACCCAACCCAAAGTATTCAAAGTGTCCCAAACCAAAGGAAATGCAAGCCCCGTCGGCTTAAAAGATGCAGCATAAATGGCATTATCTCGCTTATTTGGGTTACACTTACCAGCTTTTTCAACCACCCAGCCTTTATCCAAACCTTCGGAATAATATTCGGTAAATTGCCAAGTGCCATTCACCCAAACCTCAACCCAATTGTGATTTCCGCTGCTGTCATACCATAAAGGCGTGCCTGCAATACGTGCAGGAATGCCAACAGATCTGAAGGCATCGGCAAGCAATATCGACAATCCCGAACAGGATGCCATATTTATTTCCATTGATTCATAAGGACTTTGGTCGGCTTTTTTTCGAGCGGTATTATACTCGACTTTGACTTCAGCAGCAATATGTTTGTTCACCGCATCAATAGCATCAAATATATTATCGCAATTTTTGACATATTTTGAAAAACGGTTATAAAAGTCGCCACGCCAATTATCGCGGCGTTCGTTTAAATTGGCATAAGGCAGCACATCGTTAAAAAAGATTGAATCGGGCAACGATTTTGCCCATACAAATTCCTCTTTCGCTTTATAAGCGTAAGTACAATTGTCTACAAGCAATTGCGCAGATATGGAATCTAAATCCAATTGCGGCATATATGCAATTAAAAATGCCATACCTTCCTTTTCTTCCTTTGGCGTACCTTCCAATACCTTGCGCAATTCTACCGCATTATTTCCTGCTTTTTGGAACGCAGTGTCAAGCATCACATGGTATTGCTCTGGTATATCTTGATATTTTCGCTGGCATGAAGTCATCGCAATACAAAATGCCAACAATAAGATTGTAGTAATTTTATTCATTTGTCTTTATAATTTAATTAAAAAATATTCATATATCACACCCTTACTTCGCCACGACAAACTTATCTGTAAACTTTTGGTTGCTTGGGGTGAGCATTTCGATGATATAACTGCCGTTGCCTAAGTCAGCTGTGGAGAATTTGAAATTATGCGTATGCTCGGCTTTGTTCGACATTTTGAAGGTTTTTAATGGGCTTATATTGCCTTGCAAATCAATAATATTTAATTCATAATTGCCAAGCTCTATGGTTCTGCAAGTTACTTCTAATTCTGAAGTTACA
>JAVBOP010000053.1:0-10604 GCA_031550405.1 Kapaibacterium sp. (SeqCode) | reverse complement strand
TTTTTTTGACATCATGACTAAGGCATATTTACATTCAATTTCTTCACACATAATTCGTATATACCTTTTAAATAAAACACTTATAATAGTAATTACAAATATACATAAAATATTTTACACAAGCAACAATAAAGGAACAATTACTTTTTTTATAAAGTTATAGAGCTTATTCTCCGATGATTTTAATTAATATGCGCTTATTTCGCATGCCGTCGTATTCTCCGTAAAAAATTTGTTCCCATGTGCCTAAGTCTAATTTTCCGTCAGTTACGGCAACAACTACTTCACGTCCCATGATTTGCCGCTTTAAATGCGCATCGGCATTATCTTCATAGCCATTGTGCGCATATTGGCTATGTGGTTTTTCTGGAGCAAGTTTCTCAAGCCAAACCTCAAAATCACGGTGCAGACCTTGCTCATCGTCGTTAATAAAAACGCTTGCGGTGATGTGCATTGCATTGACAAGCACCAAGCCTTCTTTAATGCCGCTTTCGGCGACGCAATCCTGCACTTGACGGGTAATATTTGTGTATTCTCTGCGCGATTTCGTATTAAACCACAGCTCCTTTCTATAACTTTTCATGTGTTCCTCATTTTGCATGTTGAAAACTTAAATATAGAAAATATTTGCGACATGCTAAAGAAACGTTTTAATTTGACGAAATATGAGTTGTCAGATATATTGACATGATATTATTGAATAATGAATATTTTTTCATAAAAATAGTTTTGTGCCTAATAACAATTCAGCAGGGTAAGCTTCGGTTTATCCTGCTTTTGTATAATGCTGGAATATGAGCATTAAAAATTAAAGGAGTATTGCTTGAAGCAAAAGAATAGCATGCTGGATTTCCATTTGCTGCTGCGGTGTTTTTTAAAATTGGCGGTAAAATAATTTGCAATTTAAGACATAAATAAATATCTGGAAAGTGTGGTTTCAAAGTTCATGTCTGATAAGCTGGTTGAATTGTATGAAAAATATCCAGACATAAATAAACCACGATATTTTAATCCTGAATATTGGATTAAACTTTAGTTAAGCTCTGATATTAAAGAAGATATAATACATGAACTGGTTGCAGATTTGTATAAAATTATATTTAATTATTTAACAAAAGATGCAGGCATGCACATCGAAAAATAGCATAATAGAAAAAATATCTTGGCTATGTAAAAAAAAAAACGTAAGTTTGTATTCTATTTTGGTCTCGTAGCTCAGCTGGTAGAGCATTTGACTTTTAATCAAAGGGTCGTGGGTTCGAATCCCGCCGAGATCACCTCCTTTTTAATTTTGAAAAAAATATCTAGCCTCAATAACATGAGGCTTTTTTTATAACTATGATACAAATAAGAGGATTAGAAAAATCGTTAGATAACGTTCCTATTCTGCGAGGCGTTAATCTTGATATAAAAGATGGCGAAACTCTGTGTGTTATAGGGAAATCAGGATGTGGCAAGAGTGTTCTTTTAAAGCATATTGTGGGATTGCTTATTCCCGATAAAGGTGAAATTGCCGTCGATGGGCAAAATATATCTAAGTTACCGCAAAAACAGCTATTTAAACTGCGTTCCACCATGGGATACGTGTTTCAGGGAGCGGCGCTTTTTGACTCATTCAATGTGTATGAGAATGTGGTTTTAAGGCTCTATGAAAATGGCGAAAAACGGCGAGAAATTTTAGAAAATGAAGCGAAATTCGTTTTGTCCGCAGTGGGACTTTTGCCTAATTTTGAAGAGCAGGACAGTGCAGAGTTTATCAGGGAATGGAATGTTTTGCGCAATAAAAAGCCTTCCGATTGATCTGGTGGAATGAGAAAACGCGTTGGAGTTGCAAGGGCTTTAGTCGGTTCGCCTCGCTATATTTTTTACGATGAACCCACAACTGGACTTGACCCTGTTACATCAGAGCAAATTGATGATTTAATTGCAAATTTAGCAAATCGCCTAAAAATAACTTCATTAATCATTACGCATGATATGTTTTCTGTGTATCGCATCGCAGAAACTGTGGCAATGCTTAATGAAGGAAAAATACATTTCAACGGCACAACGACCGAATTAAAAGATTCAACCGATCCTGTCGTTTCCGAATTTTTAGACAGATATAACAACCGCAACAGCTGCTTTATCTAATTTTCAGAAATGCACAACCAGAGCCTTCATCTGCTCCTGCTTACCTTACGCTTTAAAATGCTATACTAAAATATTTGCTGTGATTCGCCGTTTTATTTGTTTGTTTAAGTAAATTTATGTACAAATAATGAATATAAATTCATATAACTACTTGAAAGCTTGCCTGATATCGCCAAAAACAAAAATTGGAAATGTTAAAGATAATGCCAAGGCAATCATCAAAGAAATTGAAAATCATGCAAAAGATGCTAATATACTGGTTTTTCCCGAACTTAGCCTGACTTCGGCAAGCTGCTATGATTTGTTTTTATCGCATGATATTCACCATGAAATAAGCGATGCCATAACGGAAATAATTAGTGCCAGCGCCAAGCATAATGCGACTGTTGTTGTCGGTTCGCCGTTTTATTATTCGGGAAAGGTGTATAACGTTGGCTTGTTTATTTCGGCGGGAAAGTTGTTGGGAATAGTTCCTAAATCTGAAAATTCGCCATATTTTTCTTCTCCAAACAATAACATAAGCTCCATATTTTTTAATGAGATGGAAATTCCTTTTGGCACAAATCTGGTTTTTAGCTGCAAAAATTTTCCATGTTGCAATATTTCTATTACTATTGGCAAACCTGCGCTTCATGCTTTTGCGGAGATGGATGATGCAAATATTGTCATTAATATTGACGCTGCGAGCTTTGTCATGAGTGAAAATGTTGCGGAAAAAATTCGATGCCTCTCGGAGCTGACGCAAAAAACGATTCTTTATGTCAATTCCAATGCGAGCGAAACAACGACGGACAGCGTGTTTGGTTCGGAGATGGTTTTTGCGGAATGTGGAAAAATTGTTGAAACTGCCAATACATTGCAACTTGCAACTCAAAAATTAATTGCAGAAATGGATTTAGATTTAATAAGCTGTATGCCAAATTCCGACAGAATAATGAAAAAAAAATCATTATTCCTGTACTTTTCTTTAAACCCATTAAATAAAATTTGTAACTTGCATAGAAATGTCGATAAAAATCCGTATTTTTGCGGGAAAGAAAACTTGCAATTTTGCCAAAGAGTGTTGGAAGTGCAAGCGCTTGGATTAGCTAAGCGCTTGGAATATCTACGTTTAAAGCGGGTTGTGCTGGGACTGTCAGGAGGAATAGACTCAACCTTGGCATTGTTTGCAACACTCAGAGCATTTGAAATTTTGAACATTGACAAAGCAGGAATATATGTAATTACAATGCCCGGACTGGCTTCGAGCGTTCATACACAGGCGGCTGCCAAAGAATTGGCAGATTTATTAAATATAACTTATCTTGAAATTCCAATAAACAGTGCCGTAAAGCAGCATTTTTCAGATATAGATTATGATATACAGAAAGAAAATATTGTGTTTGAAAATGCGCAAGCTCGCCAAAGAACAATGATTTTGTTCAATTATGCCAATAAAATCGATGCCTTAGTTGTTGGTACGGGCGATATGTCGGAAATAGCATTGGGTTGGTCTACTTTTAATGGCGACCATATTTCACACTATAATGTTAATGCGGGCGTACCGAAAACTATTGCGCGCATGGTATTACAAAATATTGCAGAAAAACAAACACAGCAGATAGCAGAAGTTTTATTAAAAATAATTAATTTTCCTATATCTCCAGAACTTGTTCCTGCGGACGAAGACGGCAACATTCAAGAAACCGAAAAAATAGTAGGACCATATATATTGCATGATTTTTTCATGTACTACTATTTAAAGCACAATTTGTCAAAAAAGAAGATTGTTTTTTTAGCTAAGCAAGCCTTTTCCGACGAATTTACTAATGAAGAAATTGATAAATATATTAATATTTTTTGGAAAAGATTTTTTTCCAGCCAATACAAACGTTCATGCTCGCCGGATGGGCCGAGCATATTTGACATTTCACTATCTCCAAGGATTGGACTTAAATTATCAAGTGATGTAGAACTTAATTAAGGGTTTTAACATGGATTTTTATGATATTTATAACAAAGCAAATCCTTTGACAATAGTCGTGGTTGATGATCACGAACTACTGCTTGCGGGCATTCAGCGACAACTTTCAACAAATGCTGCTTTCAAAATACTTGGCAAAGGCAAAAATGGCAAAGAGGCTATTGACCTTGTTGAATACTATCAACCTAATTTGCTATTGTGTGACATACAAATGCCTGTCATGGATGGCATAGAAGCCACAAGAATCATCAAGGAAAAATATCCAAACACATTTGTCATAATGCTTTCTTCTTTTAGAGATCCGGAGAATATTAGAGTAGCACTGCAAGCAGGTGCAGATGGTTTTCTTGCTAAGGATATTTCTGCACAGGAGCTTGTAGATGCAATAGAAAAAGTTATTACAGGCGAACGTGTTTTTTCTCAGTCAATACTTGACATATTAAATAGCGATTTGAGACGAATCGAAGAAAACAGAACAGAAACGGTTTCTCTTACGAGAAGAGAGCAGGAAATATTAAATCTTGTTGCACAAGGCAAAAAGAGTTCTGAAATAGCGGAAGAGCTTTCAATATCCATTAGAACTGTGGAATCTCACCGCTATAATATTATGCAAAAAGTTGGAGTTAACAATGTCGTTTCGCTCATGCTGTACTCTGCAAATCTCTCGAAAAAGAGCTTTATGCAATAATTATGAATAAAAATTAATATGAAACGAACTAAAGAAAACAAAACAAAAAAAGTTTCTCTTACAGAGAGAGAGCAGGAAGTATTAGCCCTCGTTGCACAAGGGAAAAAAAGTTCTGAAATAGCAGAGGAGCTTTCAATATCTACAAGAACTGTGGAATCTCACCGCTATAATATTATGCGAAAAGTTGGAGTTAACAATGTCGTTTCGCTCATGCTGTACTCTGCAAAGAAATTGAAGAAAGGCTTTTTGCGGTAATTATGAATAAAAATTAATAAATGTTTATTTCTGTAATTGTAGGATTATTGTTAGGTTATGTTTTAGCAATGCCGCCCGGACCTGTCGGCGTGTCCGCCATGAATATAACTTTAAACAAAGGCAAGCGGTCTTTGGCATATTATGCTGCGGGCTCTGGAGTTGTTGATATATTCTTCGGCATACTCGCCGCAATGGCGGCAAGCGCTGTATTTGACATGTTCTTATGTTTTGGCGACAGGCATCCGATTTTTATGCTTGTAATGCGGTTCTTAATAATAATATTGTTTATAATTTATGGCATATTTTGTTTGGTCAAATCCAATAACAACAATAATGACAGCTATAAAAAAAATAATTTTATAGGAAAACTATCCAGTTTTTTTGAAAACAAGCCGTTTTTACTGGGAGCATTCGTTTCTGGTACAAATATTACGAATCCCACTTTCATTCCGGCACTGACATATATCTTCTTGCAAATAAAGTCATTAGGTTTGATTTCCGACAATTTGTTTGATAATTTTACATTTGCAATTGCGTTTGGAACTGGAAATTTTTTGTGGCTTTTCACTTTGTCTACAATAATTCACAGGAATAAACATCTACTATCTGAGTTATGGATTTATAGAATAAAAAAAATTGGAGGCTTGCTTTATATCTTTTTTGCTGGATTCTTGGCATATAAAGTTACAATTATGACCAATTGGACGTACTTATTTAGATTGGTTAAAGCATAGCAAAATTCATTTCTATATTTTACCATATATTTTTTAATTGTTTAGAGTAAGAGGCTATTATGCAAACTCAAGTAACTTTCAGACATTTCAAAGGTCATCATCCCGACCTTCATTCAACTGCCGAAAATTTAGCTGCAGGATTCCAAAAATTTAGCGATGGAATTATCAGTACAAATGTTGAATTTATTAATGACAATGAAAAAATTGTCCAAATGACAGTACATTTACAAGGAGCAACTCTTGCAGCAAAAGAATCAAGTGATGATTTTCATAAGAGTTTGAATTTAGCGGCTGATAAAATTGTCAGACAAATTCAAAAACACAAAACTAAACAAACAAACCTTCGAACTTAATTTAAATTGCGGCTGCCTTCAAATCAGCCGCTTTTTTTTATCATTTTAATGAAGAAAGTTTATGATATAATTCTCAGCTGTTGTCAAATATATACTTACTTTGTAAAATTATAAATTATTTTTTAGAATACTGGCATGATATTTGTTTATGAAAAAATTGCCCACCTTATCTCGTCTTTCGAGCGAAGAATTGCAAAAAATCTTGGATATTCAGACGGATTTCCATTTTCACACGGACTTTATACGTATACTTTGAAATATAAAAGCTGGATAAAAAAATACACGGATTAAAAGAATTGAGATGACTTCATCAAGAATTTTATTATTCTAAAAAATATGTGGCGGTTACAACAGATTTAATTGTTTTTTCTATGGAATATGTATCATTCATTCCGTAATCATTGATTTCTGTGGAATTTCTTGGAGTTATCTGAAAAACACCTTGTTGGGCAGACCTGATCTTGGTGATTTTGTTACCCCCTGTTTTTGCTATCTGTTCAGCACGATTTTTGGCATCTGCTGTAGCCTCGCCGAGCATTGCGATTTTCAAATCATCCAATTTGGTATATAAATATTGCGGCGGCAACGAATTAAATGCGATGCCTTCTCGTATCAATTCCTGCGATTTTTCTGCAATTCGTGTGATTTTATCTATATCCTTGGATTGAGTGGAAAAAGCTTGAGTAAACTTATATCCTGTCTGCCGGGAGCCGCCATTGGGCATGTATTCATACTCAGGAAAATTATTTAGCATTTCAACTTTAATGTCATTTATCGCCAGTCCATTCTTTTCCAAATATTCTAAAACACGCTGCGTTTTAATTTTTATTTCATCGTATCCTTCCTGCAATGTTGTAGAAACGATGGTTACGTTACAAGTCCACGTAGCAAAATCGGATACAATATCTTTTTCCGCATATCCTTTTACCGAAATTGTGGAACCTGAATTTAGCTTGCCAATACCGCCACCTATGAGTATTCCAGATACTATTAATCCGAGCATCAAAAATAATCCGAGCATAATTACAGCTGTATTTATGGGTTTGTTTGAATTGTGTTTTGGGGTTTCGTTGTTCATAAAGTTAGTCTTTGAAATTTTGAAATTAGAGATATAAGACGTATTTTTGAGATATCTATTTTTAAAGCCTAATAACGAAGTAATGTTAGACCAAATTTTAAGCCTGGATTTATCACTCTTTTATGCAATCAACAAAGAATTATCCAATTCGCTTTTTGATATGATAATGCCTGTAATTACTAATACAATAACGTGGATACCAATTATTACCGCATTCATGCTTTATCAATTTTTCAAATGCGGCACCAATGGCAGGCTTTGTATAATCGCACTTGTGCTTGGTGTAATAATATGCGACCAGACCAGCAGCAACTTAATAAAAAATTTAGTTATGCGTCCGCGTCCATGCCACACATTGCTGGATTTAAATCTGCTGGTTCACTGCGGTGCAGGAAAATCTTTCCCCTCAAGCCATGCTTCAAATAGTATGATGGTTGTAACCGTCATATCACTATTCTATAGAAATCATAAATATTGGTTGCCATTTATCGCCATATCTGTTGGTTTTTCACGTATTTATGTTGGCGTGCATTATCCTCTGGACGTATTTTGCGGTTGGGTATTGGGCGTGGCAATTGGCTTTTTCATTTATAACTTAACCATGTATTGCTACAATAAGTTTAACAAGCAAAAATTATAAAAATAATCATCATATTGCATATAGAATAAAAGCCATTGTTTTTTTATTAACATGTATGCTCATTCTTTAACTAGCTTTAAAAAGAGTAATTGCAAATTATATAATTATATCTTAATAAAATTTTGCTAAACCGCCTTGTGAAGTTTCTTTATATAGACTGGGTAAATCTTTACCTGTTTGCCTCATGGTTGCTACTACCTTATCGAAATGCACGCGGTGCTTACCATCAGACAGCATCGCAAACATGTTGCAGTTCAAGGCACGAGCCGCTGCAAATGCACAGCGTTCTATGCACGGGATCTGTACCAAACCAGCCACGGGATCGCATGTCAAACCCAAGTGATGCTCCAGTCCCATTTCCGCCGCATATTCTATTTGCGCTGCACTGCCGCCAAACATTTGACATGCAGCAGCAGATGCCATTGCGCAAGCACTCCCAATCTCACCCTGACAGCCAACCACTGCGCCCGAAATTGAGGCATGTTCCTTTATAATATTCGCTATAAGCCCTGCCGTTGCCAATGCCCGCAAGATGCGCGTATCGGTGAAATCATGCCGAGTTTGCAAATGGTATAGCACCGCAGGCAAAACACCTGCAGAGCCACATGTCGGAGCAGTTACGATGAGACCGCCAGCGGCATTTTCCTCAGCCGTCGCAAGGGCGTATGCAAATAAAAAGGAGCGGCTTTTGAGAGAATCCTTATAGCCCTCGCCTTTCACCATATAAGAGGAAGCTTTGCGCTGCAATCCAAGCCCTCCCGGCAACACACCCTCTGTCTCCAAGCCGCGCCGAATGCCCGCCTGCATTGCCTTCCATACCTCGTTCAAATAATCCATAATGTCGCTATCCTCGACCTCCAGCACATACTCCCAATAACTTTTTCCTGTCTCATTACTCCAAGCCAGAATGTCGGCAAGCTCATTCATCTCATATATATCCTGTCGGGGAACTGTGCCATTTTCCTCAACGATATCACCGCCTCCAACGCTATAAGCCGTTGCTTTTGCTGTTACTTGCCGTGCATCATCCAATGCTTCAAATTGCATTGCATTGGGATGAAAAGGTAGAGTCTCGTCATATTTCCATACAATCTCGCATGGCGTCTTGCCGAATGCCTTTATTATCGCTTGATCTGTCAAATGCCCTTTGCCAGTCAGTGCAAGGCTGCCATATAATGTTGTTCTGTAGGATTCGGCATTTGGGAATTGCTTCTTGAATTGGGCTGCCGCATGAAAGGGACCCATCGTATGGCTGCTCGAAGGACCATAGCCTGTCTTGTATATTTTTTTGATGCTTTCCATATATCCTTATGAATTTGTTGCTAAATAACAGCATAAGATGAAGTATTATTGCCCGAAGTATTGTATGAAATTTGAACAGATAGAAAAAAAATGATTAGTAATTTTCTGACCAAACATATTACATTTTCAGTAACTTTTTTGTTAGAGATTTTGTTATCGCTAACATTTCCTTCTTGTCGTCTTTTAATAATTTTTCGCTAATCACAGCTATTTTTTCAATATCATTTTTATTGATTCTGTTTAAAGTTAAAGTTATTTGCAGTTCAGAATCTATAACTTTTAGTTTGCCTGAAATGTAATGATTTATGCCAAACCGCTGTAAAACAGAGAGTTCCGCTAACGATAAGGCAAGATTGTTTTCTATTCCATAAATATTGAAAAAAGAATACAATTCATCGCGGGAGGCAATATCAAAAGTAACCCAATCATTGGATTTAGCGGCAATTTCAAAAATCGTTTCGGCTATTTCATAGCTTCTTATTAAATCGTTATCAAAAATTTCTTGCCTGAATATCGGAGTTTCATTTTCAAATTCAATTCCGCCAATTACCAATAAAGGCGCTGGTTTAACAGCGTAAGGATTATTAATATTTTTTAATTTATTAGTATCAGGTTTTAGCACATACAGGTTTTCCTTCATAAACATGAGAGAATCGCCTTCCAAAGCCGCAAAAGCCCGCTGCATGCTTTCCACAAGCGAAGGGTCATAAACGGCTTGATTTGTCTTTTTATCGAAATAGTGCATGAAGGCAAATCCATCAGCAGTAGCAACGCTTTCGGGCTTTTCCAATGCAATTTGCGAAATCTCAGTACGCAGCATATTTTTTATTTGCTCGACCTTTACAAGCAAAATTTTATCAACTTTCAACTGCTTCGCCATATCAAAAGCATTGTATTTTTCAGGCAAATTTTCCGCCGCAATGCGAATTAAACTATCAGAAATCAGTTCATAATTATCTGTCAGCATTGTTATCAAATTCATCGCCGCTACAACTTTACTTTCATGGAAGCAAGCTGTATCAATTCCCTGTCCTATAACAATTTGCGCAATATATAACTGAGTTTTTTTATCCTTGTTTTCGCTATGTAATTGCAGAAAATTTATAGCAGTAAAAAGCAGTATAGCGCTTAAAATTTGTATTTTTTTCATATTTAAATACTTATAAACCAAAACTTTACAAAAATACAAAAAACTGATAACATACAAGCCTATGCAGTATTATCTAAAGATTATGAAAAAATATTCATAAAATTACGTCGCAGCAATTTTTATTGCTGATAATTAGAGAAAAACACTTATCTTGCAGCCCTTATTTTTGAATGTCTCATTAAATATCTTATTTATGATAACAATATTACTCGGTCCACCAGGCTCAGGCAAGGGTACTTTATCCGAAATTATTTGTAAAAAATACAACTTATCTACAATTTCTACGGGTTAAATTTTGCGCAAAAAGA
>JAVBOP010000002.1:0-15353 GCA_031550405.1 Kapaibacterium sp. (SeqCode) | reverse complement strand
AAATAGTCGAAGCCAATGAAAAAAATTGTTTTGCAGAATTAGTTAATAAAAATCAAGTATTTATGGATTATTTGCTATCTAATTTTATTATGGATAGTGTGCATTTTGCAAAATTGGAAGAAATATATGATACATATATTATTAATATTTTTTTATTAAATAATCTATTGTCTCCAAAATCATGTCCGGTGCCAGTAGCTTCATGCAGTTAAAATGTTTTTGAGGACATTTGGACAAGCCAATGTGAGTACAAGGCCGACACTTGATATTTATTTCGCAAATTACATTTTTTACATGAAATGGAGAGAAACCAAATTGAGGCACTGTTGAGCCAAAAATTGCAATAGTCGGCACATTTCTAGCTGCTCCAATGTGCATTATGCTCGAATCGTTGCTGATGAGTAAATCGCAATTATCAATCAATGTAACTGTCTGTAAAATAGAGGTTTGTCCAGAACAATCAAATATATTTGCCTTTTTTATTTTTATAAAATTCATAATTTCGCTGCATATTTTTACGTCGTCAATGCCGCCGAGTAAATAAAAATTTAAACTATAATTATGATTTAATTTATCTATTAGCTCTGCGAAATACTCAGGAAGCCAGCGTTTTGTTGCATGTTTGGCTCCCGGAGCTATTGCAATTTTCTTGATTTCATGATTATTTTTTCTCGTTGCAGGCACGTATTTTTTTTCGAATTTTTCTTCGGGCAACCATATTTCAAGCCCATTTCCATCATACTCGACATCAAATTTTTTTGCTGTTTCAATGTATAATATTGGAATCTGTTTTGCAATTTCAGGCATTTTTTTTAAATAAACCATTGATAATTTTTGCAAGCGCCGCTTATTCATTTTTGCAATTTCAGAGTAAATGCCGTGTCGAAATACAGTACTTCGTATATTATTTTGTAAGTCTATAATTTTATAATCGCTTGGAATGTTTTGTTTTATGAAATTATTTTCATAAATTGAATTGTTTTTTTCATAAACAATGATATTATCAATGTATGGATTATATTCAATGATTTCTTTGAATATATTATTTACTAAAAAATCTATTCTTGCATCGCTATAAGTCCTTCGCAATGAACGAATTAGAGGTGATGTTAAAATTATATCTCCAATTGAAGATAAGCGAATTATAAGAAAATTATTTGTTTGAGTCAATTGAGTATGAAATAGCTTTGTTATTTGAAAAAAAAATTGTAAGTTTGCTAAATTATTGAATGTATGGTAAGTTAAAATCTAAAAAATATTAAGCAATAGAATTATGAATTTCCATTTAGAAAACAGAGATAACATTGTTGTTTTTAAAATATTAGATAATTCAATCGAAGGCAAAGCTGCTGCCGATTTAAAAGCCAAAATCCTTGTCGTTGCCCAATCGGACATTGATGCACTGCTTATAGATTTGTCCAATGTTGCAGTTATGGATAGCTCGGGGCTTGGCGCCTTGCTTCTTGCGCACCGCCAGCTCAAAGAACACAACTTGCCTGTGGTTCTTATTGGCGTTCAAACATTTTTAAAAAGCTTGCTTAATATCACCCGCATAGAAGATATTTTTTCATACTACGAGACAGTTGAAGAAGCAATTGCAAATTTAAAAAATAAAAACGCATAAAGCAAACTTAAGTTTGACTGTAAGAAAGCAAGAAAAGTTAATATTATATTTAGTATAGTGTCAACTTTTACTTGGCTTTTTTTTCTTACGGTTATTCAGAAGTTTTTCCAAAGGACGCTCTTGACGCAAGTAGTCGGTTTAGCTGCATATAAGTCATTATACGTAAACTGCAGTCAATAAATAGTGTGGTCTAATATGTCAAAAATTGTTGCTGCAAGCCATAATAAATTTTAATTAATTCATATACTTACGTCATTTTAAAATAATGGATAAAAAGTATGGCCAAGTTGCGAGTCGAACTATGCAAAAAAATCTGGATTTGCTATCTACTATTCACACAAACTAAATGATCTACAATTAATGAAAATGCAATAAATGTTAAAAACATTACATCAATTTTGTCGCATTGGGTGAAAAATTTTCTGATTTTTTTGATTCGCCTGAAGAATCTTTCAATTTCATTGCGTTTTTTGTACATTTCTTTATCATGATCCCACGATTCTTTTCGATTGGATTTCGGCGATATCACAGTATCTAACCCATTTGTTTGTGATGAATGATAGCGGTATTACGCTTGATTCACCCAAAGATATTAATATCAAGTCCAAGATGAATATCAATATAGAAGCAGGCACAAATTTGGCAATGAAAGCTAAAACAAACCTAACAGGCGAAGGTATGCAGGTTGAACTGAAAGCCAAAACTACGTTAAAAGCACAAGGCACAGCATCAGCAGAACTATCTGCCTCCGGACAAACAGTTGTCAAAGGTGCAATAGTAATGATCAAAGGTGCAATAGTAATGATTAATTAAATGGAAAGTTGTAAGTTAGGAGTAAGAGGTTGAAGGTATAAATCCGAAATAATTTTATGAATTGTTATTCATAAAACTTGGATAAAATGTTGTGATAGCAAGATTTGCAACCCAAGATTGATAATATGAATAAAATTGATATAGATTTTGATTTTCGGCAGGACAGCAAATGTGGTGATCCCGATACATACAGTAAAAACTGTATGAAGCTCATAAATTTTTGTGGAAAAAAAATGCTGCCGTGCGGAAAAATTTTTGATTTGAAAATTATAGGCGACAATTATGGTAGATTGCTTATAAAAAGTAATTTATGCGATAGTTTGTCGAGCGATAGAATGTGTCCGCATTTTGATGGAAAGTATAATGGTAAATTTGACGGTTTCTTGTCTGATTTTGAGAGAGAAGAATTGAAACACAAAGTCCGTACCATTGGAGGACATATAATTTTTCCTGCTCACAAAAAGAATGGTTTTACAATAAATCAAGCCAGAGGAATAAACAGAATGATTTGCGACAGGTTTGATTTAACGTTGGAGTGTATTCGACGTTTTTATAAAGGAGAACAAAGCCCGCTTTATGATACGCTTGTGAGATACGAAATTTTTTTTGATTTCATTGGTTATGTAGAGTTCTTTATGTTACAGGACTTTATAGGCGAAAAAGAACAAATAAAATTTTCATTGCAGTTTGATAATTTTAATCGTCCAGCATTACCTCAAACGGTTGATGAATACAGACAATATAAAATTCATACAATAGGTTTGATAAATAGTAGAAACAAGAGAATTTTGGAAAGCCTTTAGAAAAGCAAAAGGATTATACTAACTTACACCTTGCCGCTTTCATTCGGGCTATGCACGTATATTATTCATAAATTTTTGCTAAATCACAGATTTAGCTAACCGCAACTTATTAAATACTAATTTTTAATTTCTAACTAAAATAAAATCAAGTCCTCACTGGCAAGCTGCCGGCTGCTGCAACGGGAGATTCAACAGATACTGCAGTGCTTTGCTTATAGTAAAATAAATTTTATTCACAATCGCATCTATCAAACGCACGATGTTATCTTCAGAAATCATATCGCCTCATAAAAGTACCGTTATGTTTGTATTTTGCTGTAAATGTATTATTTTTGAATAATATACCTATAACCAATGAATAACATGGATACTAAACAAGAACAGTCGGAATTGGTGTTTACCAAGCCTGCAAAGTGCAAAGATTGCTATAGATGCCTTAAATCATGTCCGGTTAAGGCGATAAAGATAAAAGACGGTCAGGCATATATTATCGAAGAGCGGTGCATACATTGCAATATCTGCATCATGAACTGTGCTCAGGATGCCATATCGTTTATGACCAATAAGTCTCAAGTATATCAACTGCTTAACTCGGGCCGCAAGGTTGTTATCAGTGTTGCTCCTTCATATTCGGCGATATGTGCCAGCTGGGAGCGGGAGCGTTTTCCGTCGGCATTGCGCAGGATGGGCTTTTCATTTGTTGCCGAAACGGCGGTTGCTGCCAACATTGTGGCGCAAAAAACGATGGAGATAGTGGCACAAAATCCGCACAAAACCCATATCTCCTCTATCTGCCCTACGGTTGTGAATTATATTGAAAAGTACCGCCCCGAGCTGACAGGCAACCTGATTCCCATTGCAAGCCCGTATATTGTTCATGCCCGATGGTTAAAGGAGAAATTTGGCGGCGATGTGGCGGTGGTGCATGCTGGAGCATGTGTTGCCAAAAAAATGGAGAGCCTGCGCCCTGAATACAGCGGTCTTGTTGATGCCGTCATATCCTTTGCCGAGCTGCGGCAGATGTTCGATGAGCAGGGCATATATCTGAAAAATTGCGAGGAAAGCGAATTTGATGAAACGCCTGTTGGCAGTGCGAGGCTGTTTCCATTGGTGGGCGGCTTGTCTGCCGTTGCCGAAATATCGCCTAACTTCATTTCGTGCGAGATTATCCCTGTCAGCGGCTATCAGGATATTAAAAATTCGCTGGATCTGGTCGCCAATAACAGCGGCATACTGGTTGAGCCTCTGTTCTGCTATAAGGGCTGCATCAACGGACCGGGTATGCATGTGAAAAATAATGTATTTGAGCGGAGGGCGGAGCTTATAGAGTATGTGCAGTCAAAGCAGACGCCGCCAAAAGAGGAAGATTTATTAAAAAATATTAATCTATCTACCACATTTTATGACAGCAAGGCAGTGGCAAGCCCCAAATTTTCAGAGGCACAGATAAGCGAAGTGCTTGCAAGAACAGGGGATGCTGATCCAAACAAGCGCCCGAACTGCTATTCATGCGGCTATCCTACATGCCGCGACAGCGCCATTGCGGTGCTGGAGGGCATGGCGGATATTGACATGTGCATACCGTATATGCGGCGGTTTGCGGAGGATAAGGCATCAATTATTATCGAATCAAGCCCTAACGGCATCGTAACACTTAATGAGCATTTTGAGATAACTTCAATGAATACGGCATTTAAGAGGTTCTTCGTTGTCAGCGATTCGCTTGTTGGCAAGCCCATATCATACCTTATCGACCCGGAACCATTCTACCGCCTTGCCACCGGCGGCAAGGAGCTGATAGAGGAAACGGTTAAGCATGATAAATACAACATCGTTTGCCACCAGATAGTATACAGACTGCCGCAGGAGAACCAATATGTGGGCATATTTGTGAATGTAACGAATAATCTTGCCAATGAATCCAAGCTCGACGAGCTTCGCCTTAAAACGCTTGTACAGGCAAAGAGCCTTTTGGAGCATCAAATCCAGATGGCACAAGGCATTGCAAGGATATTGGGCGAGAATACGGCAAAGAGCGAATCGCTGCTGAGCAATCTAATCAAGTATACGCAGGGCGGACAAAATAAACAGACAGAAGATAATCCAACAAATACGAGCTGGCTATGGGATACGAGCATATCGAAATAGAGTTGAGGCAATTATCCAGACATCCGGGAATGCCTTGCGGCGACTTCTTCCTGCGTCGCAAAACGGAGGCGCATACCACTATGATACTTGGCGATGGCAAAGGGCATGGCATCAAAGCCAATATCGCTGCCACCATGTATGCCACCTATCTTATGCAGCTGCTTGATGAGGGCTATTCGCTGCGGCAGGCGTTTTCCAAGCTGGTGGATATCATGCAGAAAACGGGTCGGGATAAAGAGCCGTACGCCGTGTTTTCCGTTGCAAGGATATTGAATGACGGCGTAACCACTGTTATGACGTACGAAATGCCGCCACCTGTTTTTATCTCCAGACGCGGTGCGGCAGTGCTTGGTCAGCGCCAGCTGGAATTTGGCAATAGCATCATCTATGAAGCCAACTGCTATTTGAAGTTCGGCGAAGGCATTATGCTCATGTCCGACGGCGTTACTCAGGCAGGCATCGGGCGCGGATACGCATACGGATGGGGTTCGGAGAGCCTGTGCAGTTTTATAAGTCAAAAGATAGCCGATAAGGCGAATTTTGCAGATATAGCCACGGCAGTACAGCAAAAGGTATTCGATATATGCGAATTTAATAATGATGACGATGTGTCCATTGCTCTGGCATTCAGCCGCAAGGGAACGCTGTCCACCATATTCACAGGACCACCCACAAACAGGCAGGATGATAGCCGCTATGTTCGCGATTTCATAACATCAGATGGCAATAAGATTATATGCGGCGGCACAACGGCAAACATCGTGGCAAAGGTATTGGGCAGGCAGATGACAGTCGGAACATCGGCGGCATCGGCATTCACGCCGCCCAGCTACAATATAGATGGCATCGACCTTGCAACCGAAGGCGCTATCACGCTTAACCAGCTGTATAATATAATGGATGCAGACAGGCTGCTAATGGATGACAGTAACCCTGTAACCAAGCTCTACGATTTGGTGATGGCATCGGACAAGATTATCTTTTATCTTGGCTGCGTCAACTTTGCTGCCGAGATAGATATTGAATTTATCCAGCGCGGCATCAAGACCCGCCGCGAAATCATACCGCTAATTGCTGCCAGGCTCCGCTATTTGGGCAAAATAGTAGTAATTGAAAATATATAGGAAAGCGATGAGTTTTATGAATATATTTTCATAAATACTGACATTTTGTTTAACTAAATATATAGAAAAAGGAGGGTGCAAAAATGAAAATGCACACACTCAAAACAGCGTTATTGCTCAGCATATATCAGCATAAAAATAATAGAATTGCATGTTTATGCACGTTTCGTTTAAGCATATTGCAATACAGTAAGTTAAAAGAAATTGCACTGTAATTTACTGACAAAGCCACACACAGCAAAAAAAAAGGCGAACATATAAGCTCGCCCATCTGAATTATGAATATTTCTTAATTTAATCTTATCCAGTTATTGTTGCCGTCATAGACGAATTGACCTGTCGTGCCGATGCCTACGCTGTTTGCTCCAATTATAACTCCACCGGGGCAAGTTATTGTGCCTGTACCTAATAAGCTCGCATTGTTTACGATGTATATCACCGTGCCTTGAGGAACATTAGTTCTCGGTAATGAAATGCTGTAAGCAACCGCAAGCCCATTAATAACATGTATGTTGTATGTCGTAACATCTGCCGTGCTAAGGCTGTTCGCTCCTGCTACAAATGTGCTGTGAGTTTTTACCGACACCTGCATGTGCGAAACCGCAGTATCCACATAAGCCTTGGTCGCAAGCTGGTTAGGCTGCGTGATTTGGGCAGTTGTGCGGTCTGAGGTTATTTCGCCTTTGGTTGTAATTGTACCGTTGCCGCTGCCAATATTAACTGCACCTGTGCTTGTGCCTGTATTAATGTTCGTAGTAGAATTTACATCATTATTAATATTTGTTAATCCATTTACAATGTTCAAACCGCTCTGAATGCCGACGCTGTTATCTGCATTGCCAAGATAAACGTTGCCTGTTGCATCGTCCGTGCCAATACTTGTCTTTGCATCACCAGAAATATTAATATTTATTAATCCTGTAATATTTGCACCGCCTGCTGATACTGTCAAACCGTTAGCGGCTGTAATTGAACCTGTGCCGGTTGTTGCAAGATTGCCTGCCACCGACACGTCTGTACCGTCATCTGTTATGCTGCCTGCCACCAAATGGCTGCCATTTGAACGAGGAACGGCATTTGCTGTAAGAGGCGAATTACCAACGCCATACATAGCACCATTTACCGCGTCATCAACATAATCTTTTGTTGTTAATTGGTTGCCGGCTGTAATATTTGCAACTGAAACATCAGAAGTAATCGTGCCTTGAGCTGTAATCGTGCCGGTTCCATTACCAAGCCACACATTGCCGCCTGCACCTGTGCTAATATAAGTGTTACTTGTATTGATGCTGATGTTATCGTTATCACCATCTAAATTTATTCCGATATTAGCATTTGTGAATATGCTTATATTTTTGGCATCACCATCTAAATTTATTCCGGTATTAGCATTTGTGAATATGCCTGCATTTTTGTTAGCACCATCCATATATAAGCCGGTGCTGTTTGAGGTATTCATACCAATGTTTTCATCATTTATATACAGACCAATGTTATTGTTGTTTGTCGATGTTGTCTGCAAATTTATATTTCTATTAGCGCCGTCTATATATAAGCCGGTATTGTTTTGTGATTGTAAATTAACATTGCCGCCATTTGTGCCGTTGCCAATATTCACGCCGGCAGTGCTGCTCGCATCCGCATTAATATTAGTCCAACCGCCACTTAAACCGCCAACATTCAAGCCATTGTTTAGCTGCATACTTCCATCTGCACCAGAGATTACAACTGTTACATCACCGGGATTCATTCCATTTGTAATATCATTACCCATTACTAATACCGCAGTACCGCCTTGTGGTGAACTACTTTGATCAACAACAAATGCTGCTTTGGGAGCATCCATTAAAGGCATACCCGTATTTGGCTTGCCTATTACTAAACCTGCATAATCATTTGCCTGTGGATCAGGATAAGCTGGAAATGTAGTTATACCAACGAATGTCGCATCTAATCCACTTACATTAGTTGCAGTTAACCCTTTTGACGATAACTTTGCATAAGCATCATCACGTCCCGGTAGCTTATTGCCCGGACGAATATTTTTAATATATAGAGTATCAATAATATTATCAGCTATAGTACCTTCAACAGTACTCATTGTTAATGGGCTGTTGAGATATGCCGGATTTACAACCCCACCATAATTATTCATTATTGGTATAGTATTAGGAGCGATTGATTGAATGCCAGATAAATTGCCATTTACCGTTGTTATTGCATCATCCACATAACCTTTAGTTGTAAGCTGGTTAGCAGCTGTTATTTGTGCAATTGTTCTGTCTGATGTAATTATGCCGTGTGTCTCTATCGTGCCTGCATTGTTGCCGATATATGTATTTCCTGCCGCTGCAGTTTCTAATCTCAATGCAGTTGTACCTGTTATAGAGGCTTGTATTCCATCAATTGTTATATGCCCGTTGGAAGCGTCTAACTTCATATAAATATCATTAGCAGCTTGATCTTGCGTTTGGAGAAGTATATTGCCACCGTCTGTGCGGTTGCCAAGCGTGATAGTAGTGTTTGAATTAGGAATATTGGTCGTGCCGTTTGCTCTAAATGCTCCGTCAACAGTTAAGTTATTGCTTGTGTTCACGGCTGTGCCGCTTACAGTTATTGGGCTTGCTATATAGCCATTATTTGTAGTATTCACCACAGGCACAGTACCAGCACCAACAAACGGCATTGCCTTTGAATCTACATAGCCTTTGGTTGCAAGAGTAGTATTGCCTGCACCGGCGGGCATCCATGTTGGAGCCACAATCCCGGCATTAGTATATGTTGCCCCTGTCGTATTGTTATTAATTGCCAACGTGCCGTTAACATTCAAGCCTGCATTTGCTGTTATTGCACCTGCTGCTGTTATCGCACCGGCTGTGCTTATATCATTGCCACTTATTGAAATCGGGCTGTTCGTGTATGATATATCGCCAGGAGCTGGAGTATTGATAGTCAGTACCATTGGAATCACATTCACGCTTGGCGACGCATAAAACCAATTTGACAAACCGGTTGCCGCAGTTATTGCTATTGCATCCACATAGCCTTTTGTCGCAAGCGTTGCTGGTCCTGTTCCTGTCGTCGGCATGTGGGCAGGCGTTAATGTTCCACCATAAGCTGCATTGCCTATTATCGGCGCATTTGTTAAATCCAAATTGCCTTTTATTGTTGTTGTGGTTTTGTCGCCGGCGGTACCGATAGTGATGGTGTTTGTGCTGGTTGCTCCAGCTTGGTTAAAGTCTGTTCCTATACTTATTATGTTGTTAGTTTTTACATCCGCGCCGATGGAAGTATAGTTCGTACCGGCAGACAAGCCGATGTTAGTCGAGTTCGTACCGGCATCCATGCCGATGTAAGTATAGTTCGTACCGGCATTCCTGCCGATGTAAGTATAGTTCGTCTTTCCTGTGCCGTCACCAGATGCAAACGAGCCGATATTGGTTCGCAAAGTACTTGCAACTGTGGAAGGCAGGTAATTAGCTCCATTTGTTATAGCGCTGTTTTCATAAGCTGTGCCGGCATTATTCATAACAGGCATATAATTAGCGGTAACTGTGCCAATACCAGCAGAAGCATCTACATAGCCTTTTGTGGCAACGGCAGTAGCACCTGTAGCTATAATTTGTGCATTTGTCTGGTCGGAAGTGAGCTTGCCAAGTATGCTTGTTGTGGTTTTGCTTGAGTTAGCAGTACCGATAGTGATGTTGTTTGTTCCAGCGGCTACTGATTCGTTAAAGTTTGTTCCTATTCTTATATCGTTGCTATTTTGCACATTCTGACCGATGGTAGTCGAGTTTATCTTCGCGTACGTGCCGATGGAAGCGAAGTTTGTATCAGCATACATGCCAATGTCAGTAAAGTTCGTCCTCGCATACGTGCCAATGGAAGCATAGTTCGTATCAGCCATATCGCCGATGTAAGTTCTGTTCGTTCTCGCCTGATAGCCGATGGTAGTCGAGTTCGTAGTATTAGCACCATTTGCTTTACTTACATACGAGCCGATATTGGTTCTTAAAGTAGTAGCAGAAGTAGCAGCAGGCAGCCAATTAGCTCCATTTGTTATAGCACTTGCTATATAGCCATCATTTGTGCCATTTGCCACAGGCACAATATTAGCACCAACAAATGGCATAGCCTTGCCATCTACATAGCCTTTTGTGGCAAAGACTTTAGCAGAATCAGCAGAATTATATGTAGTAGGCATTGCTGGCAAGCCATTAGCATTAACTGCTTCATATTTAGCAATACCGCCAATAGTTGTCGTATTACTACCAATAGCACCAGCAAAACTTGTTCCTATCTGTATATTGTTGCTATTTTGCACATTTCGTCCGATGTAAGTAGAGTTCGTCCCTGCATCCACGCCGATGAGAGTCAAGTTCGAACCGGCATTATAGCCGATGTCAGTAGTGTTCGTACCGGTAACACCCGTGCCGATGTAAGTTGTGTTATCACCGGCATTATAGCCGATGTAAGTCTCGTTTGTTTTTCCCGAGCCGGCTGCTGCGTTGGCAAACGAGCCGATATTGGTTTGTAAAGAATTTGCAACTGTGTTAGGCAGGTAATTATTTCCATTTGTTATGACGCTGTTTTCATAAGCATCGCCGGCATTATTCATAACAGGCAATGTATTTGGAGAAACTGTACCAATACCAGCAGCAGTTGCAGCAGAAGCATCTACATAACCTTTTGTAGTTAAAGTAGTTGCGGCATCTGTGGAAACTGTTCCGGCTGATGTGGCTTTATTTGTCAAGATTAATGAATCTGCATTCATATTTCCTGTGGTGATGATATTTGCACTTCCCGCCGAAATATTGCCACCTGCAACACTAAGCGGGCTTGCAACATAGCCATTGCCATTAGATACAGGAATATTGCCAGCGGTTATGTTCATACCGTTTAATCTGCTATCCATATTGTTCACGTCCGTACGCAATGTATTCACATCGGTGCGAAGCACGCCAACATCAGTTTGCATAGTGCCGACATTAGTTTCGAGAACCTGTGTCCGCGTATCGATGCTCTGTGCATAAGTCGTTACATTATTTACATCTGTGCGGAGCGTGTTCACATCGGTACGAAGCGTGCTGATGTCGCCTGTTGCAGTATTCATATCCGTGCGGATGTTGGTGATGCTATCGCCTAAGTATATTATACTATTAGTATTTGCATCTATATCGGCTCTATGAGCGATAAGGCTGTCGTTGATATATGTAATATCATCTCCCAAGTTGGTAATATCCGTGCGGATGTTGGTGATACTATCGCCTAAGTATGTGATATTATTAGTATTTGCATCAATATCCGCACGATGTGCGATAAGGCTGTCATTGATATATGTGATATCATCGCCTAAATTGGTAATATCCGTGCGGATGTTGGTGATACTGTCGCCTAAGTATGTGATACTATTAGCATTTGCATCAATAGCGGCACGGTGTATAGCGATACTATCCCGTATTGCCGTATTGTTTATCACTAAGCTGTTGATATTTGTGGTATTTGCGTTGATTGCCGTTCTGTGGGCTGTGATGCTGTCAGTCAAGCTAGTGATATTTTTATTAAGACCGTAAGCCGTTGTGTCCACATAGCCTTTGCTTGCAAGTGTCGATTTTGTTGCACCTTGCGGCATATAAGCAGTTGTGCCGTCAACGCCTGTATAAGCAGCTGTGCCAGCGATATTCGTCTGACCATTAATAGTATTTGTCGCAGTTGCAGTGCCGAGTGTCGTATTGCCTTTTATGAATAAATTTTCATAAATCTCTGCATTGCCCATAATATTCACCTGCTTAGGGTTAGTTGTATTATCAACTACTATCGGGCTGTTCACGAACATCTTGTTTGTGGCGTCCCACACAGGAATGGTATTATTGCCAAGATTCATGCCCATTGTGCTGGCAAATATATTGCTAACATTGCCATATTCCCACTTCGAAGCGTTGGTATTGCTCGGATTCCACCAGATAATCTGGCTTTGGGTTATGTCATTCGGATATGATAATTTCGGAAGCGTAACTGCGTTGTTAACTATCTGCAATCCATGCGGATAAAAGCCTTCGATATCTATGCCAAGCGCAGGACCGGACGGAGTTGCAGACATGCTCCCTGCGTTTTTTTGAAGTGCCTTCTTGAACTCCGCATCATTGAAAGACGGGTTCGGATATTCGCCGCTTAAAACGCCGCCTGCATCGCCTATTGGAGTTGCATAGCCAGCACTGTCGGCATATTCGGCATGCTCGGCATCAAGCGCATCCTGCGCTCCCAAAGCATACGGAACGGCGTCGAATGCCTTCCTCGGCTGCTTAATGCTGCCGAATGAAAGCTGATACCATAAGGTCTTCTTGCCATTGATATTTGCGATTGGATTGCTGGGATTTGTGCCGAGAACAACATTAAAATAGCCATTATCGGGAGTGATATTCAGGGTTTCTGAATGCAATGGGCTGCCGCCAGATGCGACATCGAATATTTCGACTGTAATGTCAACTGCAGTAACGACAGGATGGTCATTCTTATCTACAAGACGACCCTGAAAATTGAAGGTCGGGGGTACTTGCGCCAAAACGCTCGCACTGCACAGCAGCAGCGCAATTAAAAACAGAAATTGTTTCTTCATTTGTTTACCTATTATTAGTATAACTACCAAATATAAGTATACGAAATAAGTATAACGAATATACAAATAAAATTCTATCTATTGTATTTTATTGAACTCGTTTGGTCTTTTTTTATTAATTTTCCTGAGAACTATCAGTAAACGCTATATAATTTAGAGCAATCCAGCTCAAAGCTGCGTTTCATTTATTGTAATCTACATTTGCAATAATTTTATTCTTTGGGCAAATTTCCTTGTTCTACTCGCTTTTTCACCCGAAGATAGATTGCTATTATGAATATTTTTTAATAAAGTATACTAAAAAAGCTGCCTCGAAGATAGCTTTTTTGTTATTCACATTCCCAGATCTTGTGCCTTAATGTCGGCGTGACTGGATTCGAACCAGCGACCCCTACTACCCCAAAGTAGTGCGCTAAACCTGGCTGCGCTACACGCCGATATATAAAGCAAAGACTACAAAAATAATAAAAATATTTGAACAATAAAAAATGAATATTCAATATTTTGTATATTTGTATTCTTTCTTATGATTATGCGCTTTTTGTTATATCCATTTTTATTCTTGCTACCGTTGATATCACTTAATGCAGAGCCAATCCGAATACTGTTTATCGGCAATAGCTTTACCCACATGCACGATTTTCCATACATGGTATCAAGACTGGCTATAGAAACAAACGATACTATTTTGGCTGATTTTTCTGCCATAGACAGTTATACTCTTGAAAAACATAGCAATTATACCGCTACTATTGAAAAAATAAAATCAGAATGCTGGGACTATGTCGTTTTGCAAGAACAAAGTCAGCGACCTGCAATGAATCTGGAGTTATTTGAAAATAAAACTGTTTTTTATGCAGATTCCTTGCATAAACTAATATTAGAATTTAATCCAAATGCCCGTATTTTATTATTTATGACTTGGGGAAAAAAATTCGGAGATTCGGAATTGTGCTATAAATTCCCATATATATGCACTTACAAAGGTATGCAGGACAAGCTTAAGGAGCGCTATAGTGCCTTGGGTAGCCGTTTGTCGGCTATGGTTATTCCATGCGGCTTGGCATGGCAATATTTTCAGGAGGAAACGGTCATTAATTTGTACGAAGATGATTTGAAGCACCCTAATGTATTAGGTTCGTATTTGAATGCATGCATCTTTTATGCAGCCTTGCTGAAAAAAACTCCCGAAGGAATCGCATACAATCCTGCCAATATTAACCCAAACGAGCTGCATTTAATCCAGCAAACAGCATACCTTACGGTAAGAAAATACATCCCAGCACTGTTTAAATGATGATAATTATACAATGAATACGGCTCTGTCGCCTACAAAACTACTTTGCCATTTTATATGCTTTTCAAGCTCGTCTTCAAAGTTAACTCTATCTATTTTAACAAGTTATAGTGGCAGCGAACGCAACTCTTTTGCTGCTTCTTATCCCCTTTGCTAATACAAATTTGTAGTTGCTTTGTTTTCCCTAAAAGCGTTGCAGAAAGCGAACGAGATATTGAAAATTTATTAAGAAAACATGCGGGAACGCTTTTTGCTCCTCGCATAAAAATGCTAATACAAATAAAAAAACATTCAGACAAAATTAATTTAGATGGAGTTGCTTTCCAATATTTTATTGACGAATTTTCCAAACAAAATGAAAATGAATTTAAAATAATCGTCTTAGATAATGCTGCATTTCACAAAGTAAAATCGTTGCAACTACTTGATAATATTGAGCTTATGTTTTTGCCGCCGTATAGTTCGGAATTGAATCTTGCTGAAAAAATTTGGTGGAAATTTAAGCGAGAATTTTCTAACAAGTTATTCAAAAATCTTGAAAAATTAAGTGATTTTTTATCCGATTTAGCAAATTCATTAACAAAAGAGGATGTAGCTTCAATATCTTCATACAATTATGCTACAAATTTGTATTAGCAAATGGTATAAGTAGTATATTTTAAAGAGTGTTAAATTCCCCTCTTCCGGAGGAGCTGCTTAGCTCGTAGAGTGGCAGTTGCTTCGACGACTGACGGGGTGTTTAGCACTCCTGTTCGGAATACCTGTAAGTATATTATATTTCGTATGTTTAATTTTCATTTATGGTTCCTGTAATTCCGTTTTTTTCAAATCCCCGCCACTTTGAATGACCACAATCGCCATGACCAGCGCCTCCAATTCGATGCCCATTCGCCGTTTTGCCGTCTTATAACCCAAGTTGTTTAATTTC
>JAVBOP010000209.1:0-6046 GCA_031550405.1 Kapaibacterium sp. (SeqCode) | reverse complement strand
ATGTTGAGTTTTCCGAATAGTCATCTTGTGGACCCTTCGTTGCTTGGTTTTTCGCTTCATAATTATCATCCTGCAGGTTCTCCTGGTTATAAGGTTGAGGATAATTTATTAAAACTTAGTTACTATGACGACGGCTTTTTTTATTTTGATACGAATTGCGTCATAAAAACGATGTATTATTACATATCTAATGGACAAGAAGTCTACGTTACAGATTCTAACTGGTATAACTGTGCAGTTTTTGAGGAGGTGAAATAATATGAAAACGATAGCAAAATATATTATAATTTCATTCATTTTTATATGCTATAATAGTTTACAAGCACAAATCAGCACGTCAGAAACACCGGTAAGTTTTGGTTTGAATATGGAGCAAAAATATGACGCAAAGTCAGCTAAAACAATGCCAAATATTGATATTGACAAGCTAACAGCAGAAGATGAAATTAACGAGAAATCAGGTGCTTCTTATCACAGATTTGGCTATCCACATAAAGTTGATTACAGTTTAGAAAATTCCGGAGAATGGTTTATTTTGCAAAATGGCGATAAAATGTTTTTTATTGGATTTTCGATTAACAATTAGCAATAATTCTTTATATCCAGCAATATTACTACTCGAATTTATAAGGATTTTTTCTACAAAAACATGCTCCTCTGGACTAAAAACTGATGGACGATGTCCAGTTTTTTATGACTCAGCAACTCTCCAATACCACCATTTAAGTGCTTTGTACGCCAAATACTTAGCGTGTTTTCACTCACCTTCAAGATATGGTGAAATGAGTTGAGTGTAATTTTGTCTGAATATTTTTTTTATTTGTATTAGCATTTTTATACGAGGAGCAAAAGCGTTCCTGCATGTTTTCTTAATAAGTTTTCAAACTCTCGTTCATTTTCTGCAACGTTAATGTTTTTTATTTTAGAATCTATATGCAAGTATAACATTTTTTAGGGAAATAAAATAACTATAAATTTGTATTAGCAAAGGGGATAAGGCAGAATTTAGACCAATTTTTGACAAAAATTGATAACAGGAAGAATTGCATTTATAGCGTTGAAATCCATTCTGAAAACCTGACTTTTTTGTACGATTTGAGCCACAAATAGGGCATGTTTTTTATGTGTAATTT
Organism: Kapaibacterium sp. (SeqCode); assembly: GCA_031550405.1. GTDB lineage: Bacteria > Bacteroidota > Ignavibacteria > Kapaibacteriales > UBA2268 > JAVBOP01. Next base: position 4,913 of record JAVBOP010000209.1, on the reverse strand, counting down.
CAAAATGATGTAACTATATCAAATTATAATGACTTAAATTGTGTTGCAGCAACTATTTTGCCTGTTAGACCATAAATTCTAAAAAATCGCTTTCGGTTAATATTGCGATGCCGAGTGAAAGAGCTTTGTCGTATTTGCTGCCCGGAGCAGCACCAACAACAACATAGCTGGTATTTTTGCTGACGGATTTCGCCTCCTTGCCGCCCTGTTTTTCAACCAATTTCACTGCCTCCTGGCGGCTCATGGCTTGCAACTCGCCGGTGAAGACAAAGGTTTTGCCCTCTAACTTATTGCCGGTCAAAGCCTCGTCGGATTTGGATTCGAAATTAAGTCCCGAATTTTTGAGGCGAGACAATATTTTCAGTTCATTTTCATCGGAAAAAAATTTTATCACAGAATCGGCAACTTTATCTCCAATTTCATATATTCCAAGTAGTTGCTCTTTTGTGGCATATTGCAAAGCGTCTATAGAAGCAAAATGTTTAGACAATATTTTTGCTGTTTTTTCGCCAACGAAACGAATACCAAGTGCAAATAGCAGTTTTTCCATAGAGTTAGACTTGCTATTTTCTATTGCATCAATTAAATTATCCACGCTTTTTTCGCCCCAACCGTCGATGGCAATCAATTTTTCTCGAACATCATGTAATTCATAAATATATGAAATATTAAGCAAATAGCCAATTGCAACCAGTTTATCCACCACTTTTTCACCAAGCCCTGTAATGTTCATTGCATTGCGAGAGGCAAAATGTTCGATGCGACGCCTTATCTGCCAAGGACAATTGGGATTTTCGCAATAATAGTTCGCCTCGCCTTCGACGCGATATATCGGGGTTTTCAAATCGCACGCACACTCTTTTGGAAATTCATATTTTGTCGAATTTGATAAACGTTTATTCATAATCACGCGCGTAACCTTAGGTATAACATCGCCACCCTTTTCAATTGCAACAGTATCACCGATATGCAGGTCAAGCGTTTCTATGAAATCGGCATTGTGCAATGTGGCGCGGCTAATGGTGCTACCTGCCAAAAACACAGGCTCAAGCTCTGCAACCGGCGTAATTGCGCCAGTTCGACCAACTTGAAGCGTGATATTTTTTAATATGGTTTCTGCTGTTTCTGGCTCGTATTTGTAGGCAATCGCCCAGCGTGGAGAACGGGAAATATTGCCAAGGTAATCCTGTTGACGCAGGCTATCGACTTTTATAACAATGCCGTCAGTTTGAAAACCAAGATTGAATCGCTTCGTATGCCATTCATTTATATAGGACTTAGCCTCATTTATATTTTCACATAATTGAGCTTCCTTGCAGACAGGAAAGCCAAGCGCTTTCAATATTTGTATGTTTTCATGATGAAATTTTAATTTAATATCATTAGTATATAAATAATAGCAGACTATTTGCAGGCGGCGCTTTCCAACATCCTTTGAATTAAGCAACTTAAGAGTTCCGGCAGCTAAATTTCGAGCATTGGCGTACAGCTTTTCACCCATCTCAGCTCGCTTTTCATTTATGAATAAAAATTCATTTTCAGAAAAATATATTTCGCCTCGAATTTCAAAATTTTTCAGCACTATGCCATCTATTTTTATAGAATTTACCTCAATTGGCAATGCACGGATAGTGCGAACATTTGATGTAACATCATCGCCTGCAACGCCATCGCCACGGGTTGAAGCACGAAATAGAGTGCCATCTTTATATTCTATGCTTATAGAAACGCCGTCATATTTTAGTTCTGCAAAATATTGATATTTTTCGCCTTCAAGTCCTGAAGCTACGCGTTTGTCAAAATCATCCAAGTCATTGTTATTATATGTGTTTGAAAGCGACAACATAGGTGTTGAATGTATGACTTGAGCAAATTCTGCAAGCGCATTGCCACCAACCCGCTGAGTGGGAGAATCTGGCGTAATGTGCTGCGGATACTGCTTTTCGAGCTGCTGCAGCTCCTCAAACAGCATGTCGTATTCATAATCAGAAACAAGGGATTCGGCATGGTTATAATATGCTTCATCGTATTTCTTTATCAAGCTCCTTATTTCACTGATTCTTACGATATTTTCGTCTATATTTTCCTTAAAAAGATTTTCCATAGTGTTTGCATGAATTGTGTTATCAATATACAAAATAAAAATGACGCTTCATATTTACCTTTACAAAAAAAACGCCCAATATACCAAATATAATAGTGGACGTTTTAAGTTAGAACAAGCCAATTTATTCATAAAAGAGGATTGAAGCGGAGGTATAGTTTATGAAATCATTGAAAAACTCACTGCTCGAAGCGAAGCCAATGTGAGGACAAAAATCAAAATAACTTGAATAGGTTTTCTGCTTTTCTTCGCCTTCGGAAAGCAAAATATAATATCTGCCAATACAGTTAAATTGAATCATTCCAAGCAGTTCGTCGTTTGCCATTTCTTCGCGCAACAATTTCAAATTGCGGCGTGTGTTGCGGCACATATCAGAATACCGCATAAAATAATACTCCTCGTCTTCGATCATATCAGCGAAAAACATCATAGAACCGTCGTCAAAAATTTGATTCGTAGCAAATATTGAATAGCTATTTTCGCCAGTTTTCAGCCCCAGAGCATATTTGATTAAATTATGGCTGATTTCTGTTTCTGCAAGTTTCAGCGCTTCAACAAACATATCAATAGCTTTTTTATTGTTGATTTTCTTAACGATGCGATTATTTTCACCCAGCTCGGTTATTTTGACAACAACATCGGCAGGAATATGCGAATACATGACATTAAATTTAAATTTACATGCAGGCTTAAATATCGTTAAAATCACTGAATTAGGAAATATCTCGCCGTTATAATGCACGCAATCTTTCGTTTTATCAGGCGCATATTCTGGCATATCTGAAGCACTTCCGCCAAACAAAGTGATTTTTGGTTTAAACATTTTTTTCAAAGTTCTAATAAAATAATTTTGGTTTAATGTTGTGAAGTCATCTAACAGCAAACCAAAGTACTTATCATCTTCCAAATCAGAAAAAGGAATTCCAAAATAATTCGATATTTCTTCAGCAATATTATTAAATGGAATTTCAGATTTTATAGAAACTGGTATTATTTTGACGAATTTATCGGCAAAAAAACCATCCGAAAATCCCATTGCAACAACAGAATTATGCTTTAATTCCGTTCCATAATATTCGGCGGCAGAAGTGCAGCCCAGACATTCGCACTGCATTGTTTCATACATTGCTTCCGCCAAATCCTTTTGCACATAAGCTGCCGAACCGAAATACAGCACAAATTTCGGGACTAAACTGCTCTGCTTAAATTGCTCAAAAATTTCCTGCGACGCCAATTTCGCATCGTTATTATTGGAGTAAGCTGTTACTAATAGCATAAAGACACCTGTTTGAAGTATATAATTTTAACAATTATGAATATTCTAAAATTAAATTATGAATTTTTTTTAATAAATCTAAATATGTTAATTAATAATTTCGTATATTTGCATTTACATGCTGAATATGAATGCAATATACACATTTTTAATTTTTTAAGAACTAAATTAAATACTGAAATTAATTTAAAAATTTCATAACAACATATAATTATGCTTGAGCCACAAAAGGAAAAAATTGATAATTTGAAAGAAAGAAGCGAAAACTTGCGGAGGTTTCTTTGACATTGAAAATAAATTAATAGAAATTAATGCAAAAAAGCAATTGTCCGAGTCTGAAGATTTTTGGAATGACACGGATAATGCAAAAAAAATAATGCAGGATATTGCTAATCTTAAGGTTTGGCTTGATTCCTACAATGAAATGGATGTTGTTATCAGCGATGCTGAAGCATTGTGGGAACTTGCGAATGAGGAAAACAATGCCGCGCTTGAAGAGGAAATAAATATTGAAATAGCGAAAGCTCTCAACATGCTTGAAAATATGGAGATAACAAGTTTACTCTCCGATCCAAATGACAATTGCAATGCCATTTTAACAATACATTCCGGGGCTGGCGGCATAGATGCGCAAGATTGGGCTGAAATGCTTGTGCGAATGTACACCCGCTGGGGTGAACGCCATAACTATAAGGTAATACTAATAGATGAAATTGCTGGCGACGGACCCGGCATTAAATCCTGTACATTAGAATTTAGCGGTAAATTTGCTGCCGGCTATTTAAAATCAGAAACAGGCGTTCATCGGCTGGTCCGTATATCTCCTTTTGACTCCAACTCCCGCCGCCACACTTCTTTCGCATCGGTTTTCGCATATCCGATTATTGAAAATGACGATATTGTCATTGAAATAAATCCTGCCGATTTGGAAATAGATACGTTCCGTTCGGGCGGCAAAGGCGGACAGAATGTGAATAAAGTCGAAACGGCTGTGCGTATAAGGCATGCTCCTTCTGGCATTGTAGTTTCTTGCCAGCAGGAAAGATCGCAGTTTTTGAATCGCGAAAGGGCAATGAAAATGCTGAAATCAAGGCTCTATCAAATTAAATTGAAGGAAGAAGAGGCAAAAAAAGCAGTGCTCGAAGATGCAAAGAAGAAAATCGAATGGGGAAGCCAAATTCGTTCCTATACTTTCCAGCCATACACAATGGTAAACGACCATCGAACAGAGCTTAAGCGCACAGATATACATGCAGTTATGGACGGCGACATTGATGATTTCATCAAAGCATACTTGCTGATATAATAATACCATTTCCTTGAATAATTACCTATATCTGAATGGTTATTAAAGAAATCGCCCAAATGAAAATACATGCAATGATTTTATGAATATTTTTTCATAAACTCCATCGTACATATATACAACAATAGCCCCGATATGCTGCTGCTAACGGGGCTCTATCTTTTTTCGATGCTTTGCTGTTATCGTTTGGTGAACTGCATGCTGCCGGTGGTTTGTCCCTCAAGCTC
>JAVBOP010000207.1:0-7508 GCA_031550405.1 Kapaibacterium sp. (SeqCode) | reverse complement strand
TTAATAAAATTTTCAGCTGAAACCGTTGTCCTTGCTTGCGGCGCGGGTCTGTTACCTGACCTAGGTAATCAAGTAGATTCATAATTAAATTTTTATTCCAAATTTAAGTATTTCTAAGAACTTAACTGATAGAACTTAACAACCGTGAGGTGGCAGGTTGCGGTCTTTTGGGCGGTGGCAATGAACAATTTTGGAACAAATCCTGCCGATTTATGAATATTTATTCATAATTATCTTATATTAACAATGCTGATGATGTCGGAGAAGACGCCGGCGGCGGTTACGTCTGCTCCTGCTCCGTAGCCTTTGATTATCATAGGATAACTGTGATAGCGGTCGGTTGTAATCATGATTATGTTGTTGCTGCCTTCAAGCTCGTAAAATGGATGCGAAACGCCGACCTCAATCAAGCCGACTTCGGCATTGCCATTTTCTAATTTGGCACAAAAACGCCAATGCTTATTTTCCTTTTCTAAGATTTGACGCTTGTTTTCAAACTCCGCATCTAATTGCTTCACGTTGCTGAAAAAATCCTCAACACTGCCTTCGAAATATTTGTCAGGAATAAATAAATTTGCCTTAACATTGCTCTGTTCCAGCTTATAACCGGATTCACGAGCCAGAATAACGAGCTTGCGAATGACATCAATTCCACTCAAATCAATGCGGGGATCAGGCTCGGCATAACCGGCATCCATAGCCATTCCAATGGTTTTGCTCAACGGAATATCCTTGCTCAACGTGTTGAAAATATAGTTCAACGTTCCCGACAAAACAGCCTCAATTTTCTGGATTCTATCGCCGCTGTTTATAAGTGCATTAATCGTATTGATGATAGGCAAACCAGCGCCAACATTTGTTTCAAACAGAAATTTTACGCCATGAAGCAATGCAGTATTTTTTAGCTGCAAGTAGTTGTCATAGCTGGAAGATGCAGCGATTTTATTTGCCGTTACAACAGATATATTATGAGCAAGTAGCGAGTTATATAGATCCGCAATATCGGCACTCGAAGTGCAATCCACAAAAACGGAATTAGGCAGATTCATATCGAATATATGTTGCTTTAAAATCTCCGGCGATGAAGGCTGCGAGGAATTTGCAAGTAGCTCCTTATAATTATCAATATCAATGCCGTCAGGATTGGTAATGCAACGCTTCGAATTGGCAATGCCGGCAACATTCAACTTTAATGAATTTTGTTTCATTAATCTGTTTTGCTGCTGTTTTATCTGTGTCAATAAATTATTTCCGACTGTCCCAATACCAACCAAAAATATGTTCAACACCTGATATTCCGACAGGAAGAATGAATCATGAATACAATTTAATGCTTTATTGAAATCCTTTTGCTTCACAACAAACGAGATATTCCTGCCCAAAGCACCTTCTGAACATGTTTCCACATTTATACCATTGCGTCCAAGTGTTGAAAATAATTTCCCTGCAATTCCAGGGGTGTTCTTCATATCTTCGCCTACAACTGCCAACGTTGCCAAGCCTTTTTCGGCAAATATATTATTAATTTCGCCTTGGACAATTTCGTTTGCAAACTCATTTTTTAACGATTCTACTGCGGCATCTGCAACATCCGTTTTCACAGCAAGCGTGGTTGTATTTTCAGATGACGCCTGTGCAACCATAAACACACTTATGCTGTCTTTTGCTAAGGCTTTGAAAATTCTATAATTTACGCCAATAACACCAACCATGCCAAGACCTTGCACAGTTATAAGCCCAGTGTCCTGAATAGATGAAATGCCTTTGATAACATGCTTGCTATCGACCGCTTTTTTGTTATCTATAAAACTTCCCGGCGAGTCCGGATTAAATGTATTTTTAATTTTTATCGGTATATTTTTATGATAAACAGGATAAATCGTCGGCGGATATATGACCTTTGCACCGAAATTGCACAGCTCCATTGCCTCGACATAGCTAAGTTTTTCAATCACATACGCCTGATTAATAAGTTTTGGATCTGCACTCATAAATCCATCAACATCCGTCCAAATCTCAAGTATCTCCGCATCCAAAGCCGCCGCAATAAGAGCAGCAGTATAATCAGAGCCGCCACGACCCAGATTCGTAACTTCATTATGCTGCTTACTGCTTGCTATAAAGCCCGGCACAACAGTAATCGGCGAGAGATTTTTGAAATGCTCTTTTATAAGCTGTTCAGTCAATTTAAAATCAACCACATGCTTATTATGTTGCAATTCGGTCTTTATAAAAAGCCGCGCATCCAAAAGTGCCGAACCATCTAAAACAAAATTCATAATAAGCGACGATATGCGTTCGCCGTAGCTGACAATCGTATCAAGCGTTTTTGATGAAATATCTTTAATCAAATATATTCCCATGAACAGATTTGACAGCTCACCAAAAAGCACATTAACCTGATTAAGCAGCATTGCCCGTTTGCTGGCATCATCAATGACTTTGTTTATAGCATCTTGATGCCGCAAGACCATTTCCTGATATGATGTTACATATTCGGCTTTGCCCTGCGAGGCAGTTTCTGCGGTACGTATAAGCTGATTCGTAATGCCTGCCATAGCTGAAACTACAACTATCACAGGAGTGGTTTCTTTGCTTACAATTTCTTTAACATTGAGAATGATTTCAGGTGTTCCGACGGACGTACCGCCAAATTTTAATACTTTCATAGTTTTTATATATTTAAATGTTTATAATCAAGTTAGATTTGTGAATATATATTCATAAAATGTATGTGCAATTATATAACATATTGCAACATATATTGATAAAAATATCCCTATATTTGCTCCAGCAATTGAAATTTGAAATAAAATCGACAATGAACAAAAAAATACACTGGAAACCGGGTAATATGGTTTATCCGCTGCCTGCTGTTATGGTTAGCAGTGGCAGTAACCCAAAAGAATACAATATACTTACAGCTTCATGGACTGGAACAATTTGCAGCGACCCTGCACTTTGTTATGTCTCTATCCGCAAAGAAAGGCATTCTTACGATATTATTAAAAAGAACATGGAATTTGTCATTAATCTCACAACCGAAAAACTCGCTTATGCGACCGACTGGTGTGGCGTAAAATCGGGCAGAGATTTCGACAAATTCAAGGAAATGAAACTCACACCAATTAAAGGAGAAAAAGTTTCGGCTCCAATTATAGCAGAATCGCCGGTTAATATTGAGTGTAAAGTTACGCAAATCGTGCCGCTCGGTTCTCACGACATGTTTATGGCAGAGGTTGTGAATGTTCAGATAGATGAAAAATATCTTGACAAAAAGACCCAAGCCTTTGATTTGGCTAAAACCAAACTGATAGCTTACAGCCACGGACGCTACTACAAAATGGGCGAAGAAATAGGCAAATTTGGCTGGACAGTCAAAAAGAAAAAATAAGCCTGTCTATTCCCAATAACATTCTACGATTTATGAATATATATTCATAAATCTATGCTTTACTCTTATAAAAATCGCCTATTATTTTTTTCATCTGCTCAAATTCAAGCAAAAAGCCATCATGCCCAAAATCGGAATGAATGCAGCTATATGTCGAATCAGCTATACATTTGTTCATATATTCCATTTTATTTGTATAAAAAAGCAAATCGGTTGAAATAGCGATAATTAATGAATGCGCTTTAATTTTTGCAAGTGCCGCTTCAATGCCGCCTCGATGCCGACCAACATTATGCGTATCAACCGTGCGAGACAGTGAATAATAAGAATAAGCATCAAACCGCTTTTTGAATTTCGCACCTTGATGGCGTTGATATGATGCAGCGCGTCCTGCCTCCAAAAAATCGACATCGGTTTCCTGCTGCGAAGCGTTGTAACCCGAATGATTGCGGAAACTTAGCATTCCAATTGCACGAGCGACTTCCATTCCGTCTTTGCCACCATCTGGCGTTTTGGAATAAAAAGTTTTGTCGGCACGAATTGCCATTCGCTGCGTCTCGCCAGCCGCCGTAATCCATGGATTGACCTTACAATCGGAGGCAATAAATATCATATTTGTGAAAATTTCCGGTTGCATAATTGCCCATTCCACAACCTGAAAAGCACCAATCGAACCGCCGATTAAAGTATGTATCTGCTTTATTTCCAAATGCTTACGCAATATATCATGCGCATTTGCCAAATCACGAATCGTTATCAGTGGAAAATTTTCATAATACGGCTCATTTGTATCAGGATTTATCGCCAGCGGATTTGTCGTTCCATAAGCCGAGCCTATCATATTTGCACAAATAATGAAATATTCTTCATAATTATAGAATTTTCCTTCGCCAACCATTTCGCTCCACCAATCCGCTGCATCAGAATTTGCGGTCAAGGCGTGGCATATCCATATCACATTATTTTTTTCCGGCGAATATTTTCCGGCGGTATGATATGTAATTTCAAGCTGTTTCAGCTGTTCGCCCGTTTCTAAAACAAACGGTTCGTTATGTATGTATTTGTGTTTTGTCATAAATTTTATGAATATTTATTAATAATTGTTTTTGTTATATAATATATAATTCATCATTTTCCCAATTCATTGGGTTATACATAATATATTCGCTGATTTTAATGTATGATTGTTCATTTCGAATAATATGTTCGTAATAATTGCGTTGCCAAACAGGCGTACCTGCTGAACCTCGTATTTTGTTAATATGTTTTGCTGAAAATGTTTTTAATTGTCGAACAATTTCGGATAATTTTTGATTCGTAGGGGCGGGTTCCAAACCCGCCCGATTGTTTGCCCCTATATCCGTATTATTGGGGATAGATTCGTAACCCGCCTGATTGTTTGCTCCTATATCCGTATTCTTGGTGATAGATTCGTAACCCGCCCGCTTGTTTTGTCTTGCATTTGTATGGTTCTGGGCGGGTTTGGAACCCGCCCCTACATTATTCAAAATTATGATACCATGAATATGGTTTGGCATTATTTGAAATGTCCCTAACTTCATATTTATATTATGGTTAGGCAAATCTTCCCACGTCCGCAACACACATTTTCCTCTCTCATTCAACTGCATTTCACTATTTACTATATCGCCAAACAGATATTGCTTATTATGTGCACATATTGTAATAAAATATGCTCCTGATTGCGAATAATCGTAGTTTTTCAATCGAATGCTTCGGCGATGATGTATTTGCATATTGTATTTTATAATTCGTTTTATGAATATTTATTCGCAATTTTAACGCCCAATTGCTTTTGCTGCTTGAATAAAATCGGCTTTTATGTCATCTATATGCTCAATACCAACGGACAATCGCAACAAATTCGGCGTAACGCCTGCTGCAAGTTGTGCTTCGGCGCTTAATTGTTGATGCGTTGTTGCAGAAGGTTGCACAATCAAAGTGCGCGTGTCGCCGAGATGCGTAAGATTTGTAATCATCTTTAAATTATCAACGAATTTCGTTGTATCTTCTTTAGTTCCAGCAACTTCAAAGCCAAGCATTGCACCAAAACCATGCTCCAAATATTTTTTCGCCATAGCATGGCTCGGATGATTTTCCAGCCCTAAATATGAACATTCTTTCACAAAACTTTGCTCTTTGAGCCATTTTGCCAATTCCATAGCATTCGAGCAATGGCGCTCCATGCGTAAAGACAAGGTCTGAATGCCTTGCAGCATCAGGAAGGAATTGAACGGCGATATACATTGACCGAAATCTCGCAAAGATTCGACACGAGTTTTCACAATAAAAGCCAAATTGCCGAACGTTTCATAAAATTTCAAGCCATGATAACTTGCCGAAGGCTCTGTAAATTCAGGAAATTTGCCGTTATTCCAATTGAAAGTGCCGCCATCAACAATTACGCCAGCCATAGAATTGCCATGACCGCCAATATATTTTGTCGCAGCTTCCACTACAATATGCGCCCCCAATTCCAATGGACGCACCAAATATCCACCGCCAGACAAAGTGTTATCAACAATTAAAGGAATTTCATATTTGTTCGCAAGCGCTGCAAGTTCTTTAAAATCAGGCACAATATAGCCGGGATTTCCAATTGATTCCACATAAATTGCCTTTGTATTTTCGTCGATAAGCGGCTCCATATCGCTGGCTTTTTCGCTTTTTGAAAAACGGGCATCAATTCCCATACGCTTAAACGAAACGCCAAACAGGCTATGCGTTCCACCATATAAATAAGGCGAAGTTACGAAATTGTCGCCAATTTTGAGAATGGTATTTAAGGCAGTAAAAGCAGCAGACTGACCCGATGCCACCGCCAAAGCTGCGGCTCCACCTTGCAATGCAGCAACGCGTTTTTCAAAAACATCGGATGTGGGATTTGTAATGCGTGTGTAGATATTTCCCGGTTCCGCAAGCGACAAAAGTGCAGCACCATGTTCAGAATTTTTGAAGCCATAAGCTACCGTTTGATAAATCGGCACTGCACAAGCCTGAGTTGTTGGGTCAATTTCCTGACCTGCATGTATTTGCAATGTTTCAAATTTCATATTATCCTCCTTGAATTATGTATTTATAAAATATGATAGTTAGCAGTTTTTGTTTATTATAAAGCACATATATTTATGAACAAATATTCATACCTATTCGAGTGTTTTTTTAGCTTCGACTTTTGCCGAAGTTGCTACTGCTTATTATGAACAAATATTCATAAATGTATACAGTATGGATGTAATTATTTTAGCTATTTATTTTGATATGGGTAATGTAAGTATGAACGAACATTTCTTAATTATAGTTCCCTTTTCGGGTGGGTTTTAGCACCATCTCCCTGCGGAAGGTTGCTAGAGTTTCATCGAGCCCATTCTCTCTGCTCTTCTTTATAATCAAAAAACCCTTTATGCGGGTAGATTGAAAGTAAGAATATGAAGTAATTGCAAATATACAATTTTTTCTGCTAAATCTGCAAAAATTATTTTTTTTATATGAAACATGTTTATGAACAAATATTCATAAATATCACATTCGACCCGGCGGTATTCCCAACAACCGCCAACACAACCATCACGCTTGCAAGCGATTTGCCAGAGATAACCAAATCATGTGCAATCATCGGCAATATTCCACTTCCTTTTCAAGGAGGGGTGCAGCGCACGGTTGTTAAGTTCTACCTAATACTATATATAACTTCTTTGATATTTTTATTTGCCAAATATTCAGTCGCATATTTAATAGATTTGTCATAATTTTTTAAGATATTGAAAACGATATCCCTGAATATAGCCAGATTAGAAGCCGCTTTTTTTATCTTTGGTGGAAGTCTTACCTTCCCGCATCGACACATTTTTGGTGAAATATAATTTATTTTTAACATACCAGTGCCCTCTTATTCCTTCGGCTATATATTTGGCATCATCGGTTTCCAAATCGGTAATATAATAGCTGTCTGTTTTATGAATTTATTTTTATTAATCAACTCTCTTTGGACAAAAATCATCCTGTTTAGATTTGGCTAGCCATCATGTAAGTTGTTTAATGGCATAAAGATATAGGTTTCTCGAGTTTCATCACGTCCTCTGCTTTTTTCCTT
>JAVBOP010000155.1:0-19281 GCA_031550405.1 Kapaibacterium sp. (SeqCode) | reverse complement strand
TACACCCATGTACAGGACATGGGATGCTACACAAAATAAGTATGTAAAAATGATTACCTCTTGCCAATCTTCGAGCACTGAATCTTGTGAAAGACGGTGTACATATTGTTGGGATGAAAATCATAGAGTTTATGATCCAACCAAAGACGAATGGATAGATGATCCAAGATGGGATGTGCGGTGTACTTCGAGTTCGCCTGCGGCTAGCTCGTGTTCTACATGTCCTATAACTATTATTGATAAAAATGGGAAGGCACAAACCTTAAACGCAACTGCTTTTCCTGTTTGTCAATAATTGATTTTTATTCATAAATCCTGTAGAGACAGGTCTCAGACCTGTCTCTACAATGTATAATAAGGAACCACAACAATGAAAAAAATAACAATAATATTAATTATGGCAATAGTATGTCAGATATCTGCATATTCTCAAAAACTTGAAGACTTTAAAGAATTATGCAACGATTTAAATGTACTCCATTTCATGAGCGACTATGGAACATTTATTTATCCCTTTGAAAAATACCTATATATTACCGGTACAAGACCATCATCCGTACTGCATGATGATGTTAGTAAAGAACGGCTCATACAAGTTAATAAATCACACAACATAAAATTTTATGATTATGAAAACAGTAAAAATCATCCATATATGTCTGAAATGCCAGAAAATATTTTTAATCAGCAGATAATCTGGCAAAATCTATACAAAATATCAAAATGTAAAAATGAATATTGGATAGGTACGGATTATGATTTTTTAGTTTTTAAGGAGGAGCCTGACGTTGACAGTATAACATTTGTCCATTGTGTAAACCCTTATCCAGACCAATACACGTCTTATATGAGTAAATTTCATACTGTTGATAACAAAGAAGATTATGTTTATTGCACCTATATGGGATTTAAAAAAATAAAAGCAGACACACGAAAAATTGTGGATTCATTAGATAACAAAAGAATTGCTGAGCCTTATGGGAAATATGATAATTCTTTTATAGATGACAATGGTATTTTATGGTTTACAGATCGTAATTGGAATGTTTTTTATACATTTGATACTAAAATATGGCATGAAAATTCTATTATTTTGAACAAGATAAAAGAGCAAATCAACTATACGGGTGATGGACGGATAAGTATAAAAAAGACGTTGCCATATAATGAGAACAACTGTCTAAAAATATTTTTATTGACATTGGATGAGGTTGATAGCAGCAACAAGACCTTGATTATTCGCAAACATCCTGACGGAAAATTTGATACAACTATAACATATCCTGATAAGTTCCATAAAAATAAGCTAATAACGCATACAACCGAAGCCGGATTTGACAGTATACCTTTTTCTGACGCTCGCCAAATGTTGGAAGGTACAAATGCCCAATTTCATCAAATGTATAAGTGGAGCGACAACGAAATTGCATTGTGCGGAACAGCTTATGGCACGAAGCAGGACAGCTGTATGATGCTTATTTATAACATAGATACGAAAAAATGGAATAAATTCATCTTGCCCGATTTTATTACTCCCTTTGGCTCTACAAAGGATAATCTCGTATCTATTGCAGAGTGGAATAACAAACATTATTTCCTAACCCGTGATAAATTATATGCTTACGAGCCAATTGGCAGTGTAGAAACAATAGAAATGGAAGCAGTCCCTGATTTATGGATACGCAAAGTAACTCCCAATCCCGCAACGAACCAAGCAAACGTGAACATCATGTATTACCCAAGCGGCATATATAGCAATGACTTAGAGGTAGGCTTATACAACTATATGGGCGAGAAGGTAATAGACTTAACGCCGCTCGGTATATATACAGAGCACAACCACACATGGGAAGCGACTTTCGACATTCCCAAACGCTTAGCCAGCGGCATGTACTTTCTTAATGTCCGCAGCGGCAACGAAAGCCGCACCAAAGGCATCGCCATTTATTAATTTTTATTCATAAATCCTGTGGGGGCGGGCATGGAGCTCGCCCCTGCGATTAAATATTAAATCATCAACACCCCGCTGCTGCGCAGCACCCCTCTACAAGAGTGAAATTGCGTAAGTGCCAATATTTACATAATGTTATACATTCCCACTGCCATGCCAGTTGAATTTATGAATAAGCATTTACCTTTAAGTCCTCTTTAGGGGATTTAGGGGTAATACATCAAGACCGCATCAATTTCTACGCCTTGATGGGGTGTTCTAAGAATAAGCATTAATCTACTGGATCAATTAACACATCTTGATAACGGTTAAGTATAGCATGCGCAACCCTGCCGCATATCATTCCATTTACTTGCATATAAGAATGCAGAGGCGCTCGCCGGCGGCGGTAACTTCCCACCGCTGCTCCTTGACTGTGCCAGAGCCGACAATGCGCGCCCTGTAGCCAGCATTATGCAGTATCGAAATTGCCCGCCGCAGGGTTAAGCCGCTTGCATCAGGCAGAGTTACTGACATATTACTTATCTTCGATGTATCGGAATCGTTGCTATAATTAATTTTTGTTAATATTGTGCTGCCTCGGACTATTCTTGAGCCGGAGCGCGGCATTTGGGAGACTATAATTCCTGAGGTCAGCGTGGTACTTAATTTCAAATCCAATTCGCTTAGAATCAGTCTGGCATCATCGATGGAAAGCCCTGTTAATTCAGGCACATAGACTGTATTGGCGTTATGCCTGTTGCGCTTTATGCCTTGCTCTTCCAGTATTTCCGGCGAAATGGACGCCCACCTCAAGGCTATATTCTTGAAAACAGGCGCTGCAACCGCACCACCATAATAGCTGTTCTGCGGTCTATCAAGGCACACCAGCAGGCATATTTGCGGATTATCAGCTGGATAATATCCAACGAAGGAGGCATAATAATTGGATTTTGAATATGAGCCGCTCACCATTTTTTGAGTTGTTCCCGTCTTGCCTGCTATCTTCAGGTCCTGCAAATGCGCTAACTTGCCAGTGCCGGAATCCACCACGGCGCATAATAGCTTGGTAACAGTTTTTGCTGTTTCCTTTGATATCGTCTTCCTTATTTTTTCTGGGCTGAATTGCCGGATGGTATCTCCATTTTTGACGATGCCGCTGACAACATAGGGCTTCATCAGTATACCGTCATTGGCTATAGCTGAATATGCCGCCACCAGCTGCATGGGAGTTACAAGTATGCCGTACCCAAAGCCGATATAGCGCTTGTCTATGGCATTCATATTATTGAACTTGGGTATGCGCCCCGATATTTCGCCGGGAAGGTTGATATGAGAAGGCAAGCCGAAGCCAAAATCACGTATGTATTTGTAAAATTTCTGGTCTGGCAGCTTCATTGCCACCTGCGACAGGATGATATTGCTCGAATATCTGAATCCCTGCTCAAAGGTCGCCATACCCAATGGATGCTCATCGCGTATCGTTACATTTGCCAATTGGATTCTGCCGCCAAAGCCGTTAAATATATCATTGGGCTTTGCCACCTTCTCCTCTATGCCTGCCGATGCGGTAATGGACTTAAAGGTAGAGCCCGGCTCATAGGCATCTGCAATCGCTCGATTCCTCATGCCGTCCGCCGAATATGTCGCAGTGGAATTAGGGTTATAGCCCGGATATGATGCAACGGCAAGCAGCTCGCCAGTATTGGGATTCAGCGCCACAACCGTTCCAGCCACTGCCTGCGCATTTATAACCCCTTGCATTAGCTCAAATTCGACTATTTTTTGCAACTCTATATCGATTGTCAAATGTATATCGCTGCCGTTAATCGGGTCTATTGCCGGCAGATTAACGGCTGGGCGCAGATTCCCGCGAGCATCCTTATACATGATGATATAGCCCGGATGCCCCTTAAGCAATGAATCATATTGCAGCTCAAGCCCTCCCAGACCACGATTATCAATGCTCGTACAGCCGATAAGCTGAGCGCCGATAGAGGAATAGTTATAATACCTCGTGGGTTCGTCAATCAGTAGCAGCCCCCTGTCCTTGATTTTCCGAAGTTCGGCGACCTTGTCAGGCATCACCCTGCGGACAATCCACAGGAACTCGCCATTGGCAGAATTGATTTTATCCAGTATCCTTTTGCTGTCAATGCCAAGGTTTTTTTCAATTATCTTCGCAATATCCTCTTTATTTTTCAATACTTTAGGGTCGACGGCAATAGAAACGCTCTTGAGGTTGGAAGCAAGCACATTGCCATTTCTATCATAGATATTGCCACGCTCCGGTGCAAGCGCTATCTTGGATTGCTGCTGCCTTTTGGCACGTTCCAGATAGTAGTCGGCATTTATCGTCTGGATATACAGCAGCCGACCGATAACCACCAATAATCCAATATTGATAGCTACCATAACTACCCAAAATTTCCAAAATTTTTTGCTTCGGACATTGGTTTCGACGGTGTCGTCTATTGTATCTGTTTTCTTTTTATTTTTGTCTGCCATTGGATATTACGCCATTGTTTATGAATTTTTATTCATAATTTTTAAATTTTACAGTCAATCGTATTGTTGCTTTTTGAGGTTAGAAAGTGCATACAAATATACGCAAAAGAAAGGATACAGATACCGCCGCTTCCACAAAAATTATTGGAAATTATGCAAAAAAAGCCGATATCACGCACTGAATGAGTTATTGCGCTGTATCGGCTTTAATGTGATTTTGTGATTTTTTTTAATTATTCTGCAAGCATGGATTTAGCATAATTATAATCTGCCTGGGTTGTAATTTTGAAATTGGCCGCTTCGCCCGCAACAATATAAACTTTATATCCGATAAATTCCACGAAAGAAGCGGAATCTGTTCCGGAAAAACCGGCTTTCACGCCTTTTGTGTAAGCATCAATTACCATGTTTGTCCAATAGCCCTGAGGGGTTTGCGCCATCACCAACTTGTTTCTATCCAAGGTCTTTACAACAAATTCCTTGCTGCTTTTCTCCTTCACGGTATCGTATGGGGCAATCGCCGGAATTGCCGCACCGTATTCTTCCGCCGCATCTATCACGCTTTGTATTAAGGTTGCGCTGGTAAATGGGCGTACGGCATCATGAATTAAAATTATTTCAGAATCCTGAGCAGGCTTCAAGTGCAATCCATTGAATACGGTTTCCTGCCTTTCTTTGCCGCCAATTGTAATTTCCTTGACCTTTGAACAATTGAATTTTGCAACCAGCTCTTTTGTATATGTAAACCATTCATTGTGTACCGGAATAACGATGGATTCGACGTCGTCAATTCTGTCAAAAAGCTTGATGGTTCTGATAATCATTGGTATTCCATCGATTTCAAGAAATTGCTTGGGTATTTCGCTGCCAAATCTTTTTCCGAGTCCGGCAGCAGGTATAATCACAGATGTTTTCATTTATTTTTCCAATTTTATACAAAATACAAAAATACAAAAAATGCTGAAAATAATGTGTAAGATACGTATTTTTGCATTAAAAAAAATCGCAATTATTTTTTGAAAATATTAAGCAATGCACTATGGATTTTCCTAAAATCATGGGAATTATAAATGCCACGCCCGACTCGTTTTCAGATGGAGATGGTGCTGTAAATCAAAAAAAACTATACCTTAAGGCAGCAAGACTGATTGCTGATGGCGCTGATATTATTGATATTGGCGGCGAAAGCACGCGCCCCGGTGCTGAAGATGTACCGGCAAATATTGAGCTTGATAGAATCTTGCCAATTGTTAAACTGATTCGTAAAAATTTTCCCCATATTCCTGTATCAATCGATACGCGCAAAGCCGAAGTTGCAGAGGCTGCTCTGGATGTTGGAGCTTCATATCTCAATGATATTTCAGGGCTTGCATATCAACCTGATATTGCATCTTTAGCTGCCAGACATAATGCAAAGCTTATTATCATGCACAGTAAAAATTGTCCTGAAAATATGCAGGACAATCCACATTATAACGATGTGCTTTCCGAAGTTTACGAATTTTTACAACGGCAAATAGCGTTTGCCCGGCAGAAAGGAGTGCAGGAAATAATAGCTGATACTGGCATTGGCTTTGCCAAGAATTATGAACATAACATAACGCTTTTAAAGAATTTATCCTCTTTTAACACATTAGGCGTTCCGCAACTTCTTGGCATTTCCCGCAAGCGTTTTATTGGACAAATCACGCAAATTGAAAATCCCGCTGAACGCGATACCGCAACCATGCTTTTGCATTCTCTTTTACTGCAAACCAATGCAATTGCAATCATCCGCGTCCACAACGTCGCCATGGCAACCCAGCTAAAGCAGTTATATTTATCGCTGGCATGAAGTATTTTTTAAAAATTGCAATATGATTTCCCATTAATAATATCCTCAATTTTTTGGTGTTTTTACCGATATCTTATTAATCGTATCATGTATTAATCCTGACAATTATGAACAAAAATTTAATAATCATATTGCTGATATTAACGGTAGCGTGCAATTCCTGCAAAACTGTTGATAACTGCAAGGAAAATAACGAGCTTGGAAATTTAGGAAGTATCATAAACAGCAATTTGGATGAGCACTCGCCAAGCGTACTGGTGCTGCCTGAAGAAGTGAAGGCAAACCATGCTAATATTGATACAAACGACTATCTGTATTATACTACAACAAGATACGATCAAGGCACTAATGAGGCTATAAGCAGGGCACTGCTGCATGACCTCAACAGCGGTGTGGAACGTATTACTGACCCTTCCTTTCCGCTTAATGATACCAACGCTTTTCGCCATGCCGGACTGCCTGTGTTCTATTATAACAATGCAACCGGCAAGCTGGAGCTATATTTTGCTGCACTGCCCAAAAAAGGTCGCTTGAGCCGCGATATATTCTATTCAGAGCTGGATATGGCAAGCAACACGTGGTCGTATCCCGTTTCCCTGCCTGTTAATTCGCAGCACTACGAATCCCATCCTGCTATCTCGCCCGATGGAAAAATACTTATGTTCTCTTCAGATAGGCCTAACAGTATTGGAGATATAGACTTATGGTATGCTGCCAGAGATGGGGAAAATCTTTGGAGCGAGCCGATAAATGCCGGTGCAGGCGTTAATACCAAGGCGACGGACTACACGCCATACTTTTTGCCTAACCAGTCGCTGCTTTTTGCCTCCAACGGGCATAACAAGGACAGAACGGATTTTGACATAATAGTGGCGGAATACGATTCTACCAGTAAAACGTGGATAAATCCAAGCGCATACAGTTATCCAATCAATTCTGAAGCAGATGAAACAGGTCCTGCAATATATAACAATATAATATATTTAGCATCCAACAGACGCGGCGGGTGCGGCGGCAAGGATATATATTCCTTCCATTTGTGCGGTCCCGTTCTGCTCACAGGCAAAATATCCAATGCAGATCCCAAAATTGCCCTTGATGGAGATATATTTTTGAAAGATAATAACGATGGTATACTGTCTCATGCAGCGGTTGCTGCCGATGGAACATTCAATCTCGGTGCGGTACAGCCTTATAGCAGCTATACTATAGACTATAAAAACAGATGCTATCCTAACCGCAAAAATATATACAACTTCTCGACGCCATGTTCTGACAGCACGACGGTCGTGGTTATAGTGGATATGAAGATACCCGAAAAACATGCCGAACTGGAGCTGACGGAAGTGGAAATACCTTATTTTGTTACTGGTTACTACAAGCCTAATACCGAGACCAATCTTGAGGCACTGCGATTGAAATTCAGTTATAATTTAGTAGGGACAGACAATAAAACAAAGTATATAGAGAATCCCGGGCATAATTATGATGAGTTCACCTCGCAGGTGGAAGCGGGCTTGAACGATGTTGTCAGGTATATTGCCAATATGATAGCCAATTTGACCAATTTATGTGAGGCAAAGCAAAATGGCGTCCTGCAAATCAATGTGCAGGGCTGGGCGGATCCAAGGCAAATTTCGCCCAATGCGGAGTATTCAGATGCAGATATAGATGACAATAAATTCAACTTGCATTTGAAAAAAGGCACGCGGATGGACAATAATATTCTATCAAGCCTGCGAGCTTATTATACCGCAAAATACTTTGAGGAAGAGCTTGCAAAGATATATCCAGCCGAAGAATTGGAGCGTATGATAGCATGGAGCATCGAGGGCATGGGCGTCGATGCAACCGAAAACATAGATCTTGAGCTAAAGCGCCGCGTCAAAATCTCCCTGAACTATATAGAAGAAAAGCAATAATATGATACGAGATACTATTGCAGGTAATAGTGGCGGGAAGTATCCTCTCCATCCGTTGCAAAACAGTTTGCAAAATCTTTTGACAGCGACTGAATTATAAATAGATAAATATGTATTCAGGCTTTACAACGCAAATTTATCAAATAAATATGACTTAATATTATCAATATTTATTAATTCCTGTTTCATAGAATCACGTTCGCGAATTGTAACGGTGTTGTTTACTAAGCTGTCGCCATCAATCGTGATGCAATATGGCGTGCCAATTTCGTCCTGACGACGATAACGGCGACCTATCGCTCCTGATGTGTCATATTGCACTTTGAAATTCTTCTGCAAATCCTTATAAATGGCATGAGCTTTTTCCGGCATTCCATCTTTGTTAACCAACGGAAATACTGCCACTTGCACAGGTGCGAGCTTCGGATGGAAACGCAAAACGACACGTTTTTCACCTTTTTCCTCCTCAGTTGTCGGCTCTTCTTCGTCATACGCATTGCATAAAAACGCCATGAGTCCACGCGACACGCCACCGGAAGTCTCAATAACATAAGGCACAAAGCGGTCTTTTGTAACTGTATCCACATATTCCAATTTTTTGCCGGAAAGAGCTTGGTGTGCCTTCAAATCGAAATCCGTACGGGAATGAATGCCCTCGATTTCGCCAAAACCAAACGGAAATTCAAACTCAATATCAATGGCATGATTTGCATAATGTGCCAATTTGTCATGTAATTTCCACTTCAAACGCTCCGGTTTCATGCCATATTGAATGTACCAATTCCAGCGCATTTCCTTCCAATAATCGAACCATTCTTTTTCGTCGCCGGGTTTTACGAAATATTGCATTTCCATTTGTTCGAATTCACGTGTGCGGAAAAGGAAATTTTTTGTGTTAATTTCATTGCGAAATGCTTTGCCGATTTGCGCAATTCCAAACGGCACTTTTTGGCGACCAGATTCCATAACATTCTTAAAATTAACGAAGATACCTTGTGCAGACTCAGGACGCAAATATATGGTTGAGCTTGTGTCATCAAGCGGACCAAGAAATGTTTTGAACATAAGATTAAAATTGCGAACATCTGTCCAATCGGTCGTACCGGAAACAGGGTCAGGAATTTGAAAATCCATAATAATTTTATAAAAATCGGCAGGATCTTGAGCTTTGGTTAATTTTTGTTCACAATCGTCAGCAATATCGTTCTTATTTTTCTTGCGCAATTTTGCAATAAAATCTTCGATAAGATTGTCGGCACGATGGCGTGCTTTGCTGGTCTTATTGTCTATCATCGGGTCGGAAAACTGGGTTATATGACCCGATGCTTCCCAAACTTTCGGGTGCATAAGAATTGACGCATCAACGCCTTCGATGTCATCGCGAAAAGTCATCGCCTTCCACCACGCATCTTTAATATTCAAAAGCAGCTCGACGCCAAGCGGTCCATAATCCCAGCAACCATTAATGCCGCCATATATTTCCGACGATTGAAAAACAAATCCGCGCCTTTTCGCAAGTGAAATAATTGTATCTAATTTAAACATATTTTCTTTTTCCTTAATGTTAATTGTAAAATTATATATAATGCTAAAATACGAAGAATGTAATTAACAATCTGCAAATATATGCCTGCAGATTTATTAAAAAATATTCATAAAACAATAATATCATAGTGCATATTTTATGTATTCGGTTCGATTCCTTTGAGAAGATATGGAATATTTATTTCCTGGAAGATTTCTTCCTGAGTGTTATGATATACGCCCAATACCATTTTGCTGTCCGTCAGCGAGCCTTGCTGCAAACTTGCCGGCTCGAAATTGCTGATTTTATCAATATTATCTGCAAGGATGGCAATATTCGATTTGTTATACTCAAGTATCACCGCCCACTCGCGATTTTCTTTTTTGGTATATTCATTTTTGAGTTCAGTAAAAAGCTGGCTAACCCTTGGCATTTCTACCTTTTGTATGTATTCCACTTTTTTAAGGGCTTCATCGCGTTTCTCATTTTTTGCAAGCTCCAGAGCCGCCGCTCCTATTATGTGTATCATTCTATGAGGCTTGGAAATCTCTTCTATTTTATCGCGAATTGCAACATTTAAATTTTTATCCGCCAATTCACCATTAATCCATATCCCAAAAGCACAGGCATTCGGATCTGTTGGCAAGAGAAAATCTTTTTTCATCCTTATGGATTCTTCCAATGTGTTAATAGTAAGGATATGGTCGCGCTCGCGAGTATTCATAAGTTCGACAAATTCTTCGTGCCTTGAAAGCATTCCCAGCCGCTTCCTCGTGTCAATCAGCGTTATAACCTTATCGCGTAAGGTAATTATTCCCCGTATCCATTCTTCAGCTTGTGGTGCAATCGTTACCTCAGGAACAACAATAATTTCATTAACATATTTTAATGGAATAACGTATTTTGTGCCCGCAATAATTATCACAAGGAATTTTCCGTATAAGTGATTATCTATTTGCAAGTTAGCATTATTTGCCTTCATAAAATTACCTCGCTGTGATTATATACCTATTGATATATCGACAATTATACCAAGATGTTTAATATTTAATTTTTACTTTTAGAGATATTTATGAAACTAAGGTTAAAGATTTAGCAATAGTTGCGAGCCAATCTTTTTTTGACAACTTGGGACGTATATGCAATATATCAACACCTGTTTCATATAATTTTTTCATTATCATTTCTCCGCCATTAATTATAAAGGCGAGTTCCAGTTTAAAGCGAAAATTATTAACACTGTTTAATATGTTTTTACCATTATACAGTAAATTAGATGTATAGCCGTATAAATCTGTTAATAGCTCCTCATTCAATTTTATATTAGCTGTATCTATGTTATATTTCAATAGATATGCTTGAGGAACATAGCATCGCCCGCGAGGTAAATCTATGGACATGTCTTGCCAGAAATTAATTAGCTGCAGAGCAGAACATATATCGTTTGAGTATGCCAAATTTTGTTCATTGCATTCATCAAATAAATACAATAGAAGCTCACCGATTGGATTTGCCGAGTTATTGCAGTATTTCATAAGCATGTGCATATCAATAAATTGGCTGCACAATATATCTTGCCTGAACGCAGCAAGCAATCTTTGAAATATACTTATTGGCATATTGAATTTATCAATAGTAATTTTCAGAGCATGAAATATGGGATTGGCTATACCGTTAGTATTATTGGGATTGGATAGATTTATTAACATTTGTTCATAATTGTTCAGTGCCTCCAATGCATCTTGTTCAGGTATGATTTTTGTTAATTCATCGCTAATATCGTCTCCTGTGCGGGCAAATGCGTATATCGCATATATGTGCGGGCGCAGGCGATGCGGCACTAATAATGAAGCAACAGGGAAATTTTCATAATGGCTTTTGGCAATTCTCTTGCAAAAACTGAATGCTTTTTTGGCATTCATATTGTTATCAGTATGATATCCATTGGCTTTAGTTAAATCAATTAATTTTTTTGCCGTAATTAAGTTCATCATACATTATGTTGCAATAATAACATTTTATTAATTTCTTCTTAAGGTATATTACATTTATTTTTCATTTTCAAGCTGTCTTGTGAGCAATGACGGCGATGTAGTCGCCAGCGTTATAGCCTTTGGTTGGTTCTTCGATTCTGTTATTTGCAAATTTTGGATGCACTGTAAGAGTTTGATAGCATGTAATATCATTAAAATCAAGCAACTTGAGCAATTCAATTTTTTTTTCTGTAGTTCGCCAATTAGCTGCTTTGAGCATCTCAACAGGATATGGATTGTTGGGCTTTATGTCATTTAACAGGCTGTGTTCCCAAGTATTTAACGTCATAGCCAAATTATAGATCGTGGCAAAACCGCCCTCTTTAGCAACATCAATCAGTATGATTCTGCCGCCATTTTTAAGTGCCTTTCGAGCCTTTTCCACAACATATTTCAGATTTTTTATATAACTCGGAGAGCCGTTAAACATGATTGTATCAAATTCATCTTCGCCAAATTCCGCAGCCTCCGCAGTAGCAATTTTCACAGTCATACCGCGCGATTGCGCAATTTCCGCCATGCTCACCGAAGGCTCTATTCCTTCGCTTACATGGATATCGAAATTATTTTTCAATATCATTTCAAAAAGCCCGCTGCCACAGCCAATCGACAAAGTTCGTTTGGGATTGCTGCCTAATGCTTTTGCGACCAGTTTAACTTCTGACATTAAAAGATTTTCATTTTTCATGAACCACTGGTCATATTCATGTGCCTTTTCGTCAAAAATATTTTTCTCTGTAATCATATTCTTATTTAATTCTAAACAATATTAATAGCTTAAACGTATTTATGAATTTTTATTCATAAATATCTGTAATATGCTAATTAAAAATCCGGGTATAAATATATGAAAAAAAACCATAGTAATATGCAGAATAATATTGTATTATTATTTATTTTTTATTTGTTTTTTTATTGGTTTTTTTTTTCGTAATTTAGCGACTAATTTAGCTTGATGATTTTACCTATAATTAAAAACTAAATTGCTTATCGAAAATTTCTAAAAATATAATTCATAATGTATCATTTAATCTAAAGAGGTACGTACCTTGTTTAATTATTTAAAAACAACAATCATAGCTAAAATTGTTATGGCTATCACAGGCTTGATAATTGTGGCTTTCCTGTTTGGGCATTCCGCAGGAAACTTGCAGTATCTGCTGGGGCAAGATGTATATAACAATTATGCTGCATTGCTCCAATGGAATAAAGAAGTCCTTTGGATAATAAGAGGCACGCTGATTATAAGTGTCGTTTTGCATATCATATCAGCCGTTTATCTACGACTTTACAATAATGCTGCAAAACCTGTTAAGTATCAGGTAAAGAAGTATGTTAAAGCGAAGGTTACATCAAGAACCATGATGTGGACGGGCTTATTGATTCTTGCTGGCATTACTTACCACATCCTGCATTTTACAGCTGGAAAAATTGATTTTGAAGGCGGATATGACAGTCAGGAAGTATTTGCTACCGGCGGTTATGCTGTACAGGCATCTGAAATGCGTTTTAAGAATGTAGAGGAGCTTCAAGTTAATGCTTATCCTGTGTTTGAAGAACGCCATGATGTCTATAACATGGTTGCTAAGGAATTTGCTAATCCATTGGTAGCACTTTCTTACATTGTGTTTGTGGCTCTCGTTATGTTCCACTTGAATCATGCGATTCAAAGCGCGGTTCATACTATTGGTATTCAAGGACCGAAATTAACACCTTGTTTGCAAAAACTTAGTGTTGCTTTATCAACACTTTTATTTTTAATGTTTATTGTGCTGCCTGTATATTGCGTGCTTGGGTTAGCAGGAACTTGTATGGGAGGAGGATGCTAATATGATGAAATTAGACAGTAAAGTGCCTTCGGGAGCACTTAAAGATAAATGGGATAAACACCGTTTCGATATGAAACTTGTAAATCCTGCCAATAAGAGAAAGTATAAAATCTTAGTAGTTGGCACAGGACTTGCAGGTGGTGCGGCGGCTGCGTCATTTGCTGAACTTGGTTATCAGGTTGAAGCATTTACTTTTAACGATTCTGCTCGGCGCGCCCATAGTATTGCGGCTCAAGGCGGTATCAATGCAGCAAAAGCATATCAAAATGACGGCGATAGCATCTGGCGTTTGTTCTATGATACAATCAAAGGCGGCGATTTTCGTGCCAGAGAAGCCAATGTGCATCGTTTAGCGCAAGTTAGTGTTAATATCATCGACCAATGCGTTGCACAAGGTGTACCTTTTGCACGCGAGTATGGCGGAATGCTTTCAAACCGTTCGTTTGGTGGTTCACAGGTTTCGCGTACTTTTTATGCAAGAGGACAGACAGGACAACAATTGTTACTCGGTGCATATCAAGCACTTATGAGACAAGTTCATGCTGGCACTGTTAAATTGCACAACCGTATTGAAGTTCAGGATATAGTTATAATCGACGGCTATTGCCGCGGTATTGTAACACGTGATCTTGTTACTGGAAAAATTCAGTCTCACTGGGGTGATGCTGTTTGCTTGGCAACTGGTGGCTACGGCAATATATTCTATCTATCAACAAATGCTATAGCTTGTAACGTTACTGCAACATATCGTGCTTATAAAAAAGGTGCATATTTTGCTAATCCTTGCTTTACGCAGATTCACCCGACTGCAATTCCTCAAAGTGGCGACCATCAATCAAAATTAACGCTTATGTCTGAGTCATTGCGTAATGATGGACGTATTTGGGTGCCAAAGAAAGCGAACGACAAACGCAGACCAGCTGATATTCCTGAAAGTGAAAGAGATTATTATCTTGAAAGGAAATATCCAAGTTTCGGTAATTTGTCTCCTCGTGATATTTCTTCACGTGCTGCAAAAGAAGTGTGCGACGAAGGACGCGGCGTAAGTAATACCGGGCGTGGTGTATATCTTGATTTTGCTGATGCAATCAAGAGACTTGGCAAGGACATTGTTGCTGACAGATATGGCAACCTGTTTGAAATGTACGAGCGCATCACAGGCGAAAATCCTTATGATACACCTATGATGATATATCCTGCTTCTCACTATACAATGGGCGGTTTGTGGGTAGATTATAACTTGCAAAGTACAATTCCCGGCTTGCACGTTCTTGGTGAAGCTAATTTCTCTGATCACGGTGCAAATCGTCTTGGTGCAAGCGCATTGATGCAGGGTCTTGCTGATGGTTATTTCGTTATTCCTTATACAATCGGTAATTTCTTTGCTTCAACTAACTTAGCAAAAGTTACTACTGACCATCCTGAATTTAAGAAAGCAGAAAAAGAAGTTGAAGACAAGATGAAAAAATTAATTTCTATTA
Source organism: Kapaibacterium sp. (SeqCode) (assembly GCA_031550405.1). GTDB lineage: Bacteria > Bacteroidota > Ignavibacteria > Kapaibacteriales > UBA2268 > JAVBOP01. Next base: position 4,219 of record JAVBOP010000155.1, on the reverse strand, counting down.
ATGGAAAGAAAACTCCAACTGCCTTCCATAAAGAGCTTGGTAATATCATGTGGAATAATTGCGGTATGGGTAGAAATGAAAAAGGCTTGAAAGAGGCATTGAATGTCATACCTCAAATTCGCGAAGAATTTTGGAAAAATCTTAACGTTCCGGGCGAAGATAAGAATATTAACGTTGCACTTGAAAGAGCTTGCCGTGTGGCTGACTTCTTGGAATTTGCAGAAGTATTGGTATATGACGCTTTGGAAAGAGAAGAATCATGCGGTGCGCATTTCCGTGAAGAATATCAAACAGAAGACCATGAAGCAAAACGTAATGATGAGAAATTTGCTCATGTTGCGGTTTGGGAATACAAAGGCGTTGGTGTAAAACCAGAACGTGGAACCGAAGAATTACAATTTGAAAATGTTGAATTAGCTGTAAGGAGTTATAAATAATGAAACTAACACTTCATGTATGGCGACAAAAAAACGCAGATGCCACAGGTATTATGGAAACATATCACCGCGATGATGTGAATGAAGATATGTCATTTCTTGAAATGCTTGACGAACTTAATGAGGATTTAATAAAAGAAGGCAAAGAGCCAGTTGCGTTCGATCATGACTGCCGTGAAGGTATTTGCGGGGCATGTTCGCTTGCAATAAATGGTATGCCGCATGGTCCAGAAGCCGCAACAACAACTTGCCAGTTGCACATGCGTAAGTTCAAAGATGGCGATGAAATATATATTGAACCATTCCGCGCCCGTGCATTCCCTGTTTTGCGTGATTTGGTAACGGATCGCGTTGCATTGGATAAAATTATCCAAGCCGGCGGCTATGTTTCAGTTAATACTGGAAGCCCACAAGATGCGAATGCGTTGCCTATTTCTAAAGAGAATGCGGATATAGCAATGGACGCAGCAGCTTGTATTGGTTGTGGTGCATGTGTTGCTTCATGTCCAAACGGTGCAGCGATGTTATTTACATCTGCAAAAATTGTACAGTTTGTGCATTTGCCGCAAGGTCAGGCAGAGCGTTCAAAGCGTGCTTTATCGATGGTTACAGCGATGGAAGAGAACGGCTTTGGTGCATGTCGCAATTATTACGAATGTGAAGCTGTTTGCCCTAAACAGATTCCAGCCCGTTTCATTTCCAAAATGAACTGGGAATATGTTAAATCAAAAGCTAAACACGCATTATAGTAATAGCAATTACTTTATAGCGAAGGGCAGATAATCATATCTGTCCTTTTTTTTGCAATACCATTTCCTTGAAAAACTATCCATATATAAATATTGGTCTAATAGACAAAATAGTTGCTGCAACACAATTTAAGCCATTATAATTTCATATAGTTACACCATTTGAAAATAATGTATAAAAAACATGTCCTATTTGTGGCTCAAATCGTACGAAAAAGAATGGTTTTCAAAATGAATTTCAGCATTATAAATGCAACGCTTGTGTTCGTCATTTTTCGTCTCAAATTGGCTTAAATTCCGCTGAACTTTGGCAAGAATATACGCTTGGAAAAACAGGCTTATGTTCAGCTTTCAGCTAAATATAAGTGCTCAAAACGTACAATCCAACGTAAATTGGACAATTTAGCCATAAATTCAATAATACCAACGTGTTAGATGTGAATGTTCTGGTGGGTACTACATATTTTGGTCGCAATTTTAGCGTCATGGTTTTCATGGACAGTTTTAGCGGTCAAGTCCTTTATTATCAATATGTTACGCATAAAGCTAATGCTCTTTATGAGCAAGGAATAGAATTAATAAAATTTAATAATATCTCAATTCAAAGCATAATTTGCGATGATCGAAAAGGACTTTTTAAGCTATTTCCAGCCGTTCCCTTTCAGATGTGTCAGTTTCATCAAAGCCAGATTATTATGCGATATTTGACCCAAAAACCGAAGTTAGAGACAGCAATAGAATTACGTTCATTGTTATTGCAACTCATTAAAATAGATAGACTTAGCTTGAAAAATGGCATGTAAAGTGGGAATATTTTATGAACAAACGTTCATTTTCGCCAAAAACAGGCAAAAGTTTTTACACTCATAAACGGCTTAGAAGTGCTTATTTTAGCTTGAAAAACAACTTGCTATATTTGTTTAACCATTTGGAATATAAGGAGTTAGGTGTTCCAAATACAACCAATATGTTAGATGGATTTTTCTCTGATTTAAAAAACAAACTGCGTAATCACAACGGCTTAAATTTGGAGCGCAAGAAGAAATTTATCGAAGATTTTTTCAGAAACAAAAAAAACAGAGATTTGACATAGGGTAACCTACTGTTATAGAACATAGTTACAAAGAAAATAGCAACTACTTTTGCTATTAGGAGAAAATAACTCAAAAATAGCAACTATTTTGTCCATTAAGCCTAAATTCCAAATAAAGTGCTGTAGAAATAATTGATTGTTCCGAAAATTAAAATTTACTATGTAATGACAAAAAAAATTTGATTACAAAATTGCTATAACTTAGGAATAATGCCATATTTTTACATAAGTGTTACGACCTGCTAATAACTCCATCGCCCTTTTTTCTATCCTTATGCCGTAATATTACTTATTCTGTTGGATCTTTTTTTGTTATATTTGTACATTGTAGTTCTATGAATAATACAAAATCATTGCTAAGCCATCTGTTCTCATTGCATCGCGGAGATATAAAACCTGGAACCGACCGCGTCTTATGTATGTTAAATGCATTAGGCAACCCACATTTACTGTATCCCACAATTCATGTTGCAGGCACTAATGGCAAGGGCAGTATAACCTCATTGATAGCCTCTATATTGCAGGAAAGCGGCTATAAGGTTGGCTTGTATACTTCGCCGCATATTTTCAGTTTTAATGAGCGGATTCGAATAGACGGCATACCCATTCCTGACGAACATATCACAACAACTTACGACAAAATAGATGGTATTGCCAGACAAATTAATGCAACGTTTTTTGAAATTACCACCGCTATTGCCTTCCATTATTTTATGCAGCAGAGGGTAAATATTGCGATTGTGGAAACTGGTTTGGGTGGTGCTTTTGATGCAACGAATGTTATTGCTCCGATAATTTCAATAATTACGTCAATTAGCATTGATCATACTGAATATTTAGGCAATACTTTGATGGATATTGCCCGCGAAAAAATTGAAATAATAAAGCCTGCAACTCCCGTTCTATCTGTCAATAATAAGCCTGAGATTGTAAAAAAAATGCTTGAAAAGGCGAAGGAGGTTAATTCAAAATTATATGTATTAAATGATTATCCACATGTAGATATTATAAGTTATACCAATGATTTAAAAATGTGCATAGAAATTGTGGATTTAATGCACAGAACCAAAGCTGCTGTCGTTTCGCCGCTGATAGGAGAAAATCAGGCGATGAATATCAATGCCGCAATGTTTGCGATTCAAATGATAAGCAGTGTTTTTGACGTGAAAACAGATAATATTGTCAAAGGTATTGAGCGTGTTCGGGAAAATACGGGTTTGCATTTCAGAATAGAATGCGTGCATACCGATCCGCTCGTCATAATCGATGTAGCGCATAATATTGCCTCTATCTCCTCTCTTATCAATGCCTTAGACGAGGCGTCGACTATTGATAAATGGAATTTTGTATTTGGCGCCATGCACGACAAAAAGATTGATGAAATGTTGAAAATTATTGCTACTCGCTGCAATAATCTCATCGTAGTCCAACCCGATATACAGCGCGCCGAAACCGCTGAAACTATTGCCACTATTGCCGCGGAAGTCGGAATTGAGAAAATACATACCGCTAAAACTCCCTCGAATGCTGTTGAATTAATCAAAAAATTCAACGAACCAACTATTATTTGCGGCTCATTTTACGTAGCCGAAGAGCTTGCCTTAGCCCTCAAGTTCTGACATTATTTCTGAATTATTTTCAATAAACATTTAGCTGTTTACATCAGTGCAACTATGTTTAATATTTGAAATTATGGTTTTTGCCTTTGAGAATAAGCCGTCCATACGACAACCTTGTTTTTTATGTAAGTATAAATTTTCATTAATTCAACTATATCTAACCCTAAAATAGTGCACGTCTGTTAAGTTCTATCAGTTAAGTTCTTAGAAATACTTAAATTTGGAATAAAAATTTAATTATGAATCTACTTGATTACCTAGGTCAGGTAACAGACCCGCGCCGCAAGCAAGGACAACGGTTTCAGCTGAAAATTTTATTAA
>JAVBOP010000127.1:0-8492 GCA_031550405.1 Kapaibacterium sp. (SeqCode) | reverse complement strand
CCTGATGATGTAATTGCGGAATTTGGAGCTGATTCATTGCGTCTTTTCGAGATGTTTTTAGGTCCGCTCGAAGCCTCGAAGCCTTGGTCTAAAACAGGCATAGAAGGCGTGAACCGCTTTTTGAATCGTGTATGGCGTATGATTGCAACAGAAGATGGTAAATTATTAACAAATATTCATAATTCTCCGCTGACATCTGACCAAGAATATGTTCTTAATTTTACGATTAAAAAAATTGCGGAAGATATAGAAAATTTGAGCTTCAACACGGCGATTTCGCAGATGATGATTTTCACGAATGAGTTTTTGAAAGCTGATATTCGCCCACGCGAGGCGATAGAAAAATTTGTGATATGTTTGGCGCCGTTTGCACCGCATATTTGTGAGGAATTATGGCAGATCTTGGGTCATAATGATTCCGTTTTGCTGCAAAAATATCCCGACTTTGATGAAAGTAAAATCGTGAAAAGCACGATAGAATTTGTTGTACAGGTAAATAGCAAGATTCGCGGTAAAATTACGGCTTCGGCAGAAACGCCGCAATCAGAGCTTGAAGATATGGCAAAAGCAGAAGAAAATGTGCAAAAATTCATAAATGGTGCAACAATCAAAAAAATAATCTTCGTAAAAGATAAATTAATTAATTTCATAGTATAATTTCCCATCTTGTAGAACATTTATCCGTAGGATTAATTAACACATCTTGATGATGGTTGAGTGTAACAATAAAAAAAAGCTACCCGAAGGTAGCTTTTTTATTTTGGTGAGGATAAACTTATTTGACAACATTAAATGGTTTTATTGTTGTAGCACCATCAATATGTATAACCAAGTTATAGCTGCCAGATGGCAAATCAAGAGTATTGATTTTAATGGTATGCAATCCACTTGCAATATCGCCATCATGCAAAGTCATCACCGTTTTGCCGCTCATATCATAAACATGAATAGTAGCATCTGCTGCTGCACCTATAGCTAAATCAATAGCAGCCTCATCTCTGGCTGGGTTAGGAGTAATTTCGCTTATCTCAAAGCCTATTCCTTCTATAGCTACTGCTTTTTCATCGCTATAAGCTATTGCACCATCATTATCTACAATTTTTAGTCGGTATAGATATTTTGAATTTGATTTAACTTTTGCATCTGTAGCGTTGTATGTCAGATCCGTTGTACTGTTGCCTTTTGCTGCAACCTGTTCGATTGTAGAAAATTCGCCAGCATTATCCTTAACGATATCTGCTCTTTCTACATCAAATCTTCTTGTATTATCTTCGCTTGCCGTATGCCACATCAGCTCAACTCGCTTGCCTACCGGCGTTGCGTTAAAGCCATACAGTGTAACAGGCACAACCATATCGCCGCCATTTCTATCTATGAAATCATCTATATCTCTTAATATTCTTTCAACATCTTGATAATGCCGCCAATCGAAGCCCAATGCTATAGTATTATAGTTAACTGAAGATGTTGCCAATGAATGTATCTTGTTAGCCTCTGGCACATTTACCATAGCTACCGGCGATTGGATAGTATCATAAAGATTTCCTATACCAGTAGCTCCGTCAATATGCGGCATTTGTTTATAGATAACTCCAAACGGTTCATCATCTATGAGCGAATCAGCAGCTTGCTTCCAATTCCATCCGGTGCGTTGTATTTTTATCATTTCATCTTTACCCAATATTTTTCCTTTAACATACTTTTGGTTGTAGGAATCAGGTATGTTAGCCCATATAGAATCCTTAGCGATAGGAGGAGCCGCTGGATTATGTATTTTCTTCACTTCGTATAAAGCTGTTTTAGAGAAATAGCTCTTAGGAGCGTCAGACTTAACAATACTATCGATTTGAATATCCGTGTGCATATAGTTTCTAACTATGTTGAGCTTGGCATCATTATGTAATGCTAAAAATGGAATATGAGCATACACATCGCTTACATAGTTTTCACTGCCAAGTATAAGATTTATTTTTCCTCTTCCTGTAACCTTGTTGGTATTCAGGAATGCATCAAGATTTCTTGTGAAATATTTATCCTGCAATGTACGGTAAACAACATCATAGTTGTTTTCACGCCAGCGGTTGGTGTCTACTTTAAGCTCATCACTAATAAACAGCGTTCTATAGAAAGTATAATCCATATTTCTATAATCCCAAGCCTTTCTATCAACGATGTCCACACCATAAGTTTCTTGCTCGTCAGCACTGTATGGCTTAAGTCCTATTCTTGACAGGCCGGCCAGCAATGTATCAAGATTTAAACGCCCTGCAGCAAAATCAGGATTTGTTACCTTTGTATAAGGTATATACTGAGTTCCATCAAGCACATTAATAGTGTTGTAAGTATTATAAGCTGAAATCAATATATCGTTGGTGGATTTTTTAACAAAATAGCGAACATATTTTTCTATTCTATTATTAGAAATGTCTTCATCCACAGTGGAATCTAAAGTTACAACAAACTTATATCTTGGAGTAACATTACTGATCATTCTTGATAAATGTATTGGTACCTGATAGTTAGCAACTTTATTAATTTGTCTATAAGTTTCCGGTATCCAATTAGTTGGTATGTCTATAATAAGCTCAGTACCTGTTGCTATGGTTATAGTTTTGGTAACATCAAGCACAGGAGTACCTGTTGCAGCAAAATCTTCGAAATTACTTCTATCCTTGTTGTGTGCAATTTCATTATTATAATATTTTGTTTCAAAGTTATAATTATGTATAGCCGCATTTTCATTATTCACATTTTCAGGCTCCATATAGACTCTTAGGCGTAAATTCCTGTTAGTTAGCACAGTACCGCCGTTATTTCTAACGATAATAGAGGCTGTTACAGGCTTATCATCTACCATGTGGTATTCAGCGTCGATAAATGGACCAGCACTTGCCTGATAAGTTGCAGGAGCAGCGAAATTAAGCATTTCAGCATCAGACATGAACTTTTGACTTGTTAATTCTTCTGCACCAATGTCATACCTTTGATCTCCAATTCCACGAGGCTTGCCGTCAATATCTGTGGTAATATCTGTAATAAGTATACCGCGGTTATCCAATGGTGAGTTCATTGGGTTGGCAACCATTCTTAATTTTGGAATATTATCATCGGAATATCTAAGGTCTTTGTAGAAATCTCGTTTTGCAGAGAAATAGTCCGCCTTCATCCAGTTTTGCCATTGTTCCAATCTATTAAATTCACCTGCATAGCTTGTATCAAGTACTACACCAGAAATATCTGTATTAATATAGCGATAAGCATCTATCGGCGAGTTATCGTTCCAATCATATATATTATAATCTATTTGATTATTTACAACTGCCGGTTCAACACCCTGATATAATATAACGTCATTTAAATTAGCTCTTGCTGCATCAAAAGTACTGTCAAGCAGAGTTACTGCATTGTTAACCATGATCGCATCTCTGTTATATTGCAGTTTCAAGCCTATATAATCACCTTTGGAATTGTTATAAGTATCTGTATCCATCACTATCGTGTTGTTAGCTATATGGACACCCCGCATATTATATGTTATATCTTCCATGTGGTAATAGGGATATGAATCCTCCGGATAGGGTCTTGAAGGCGATATATTTATGCCATAACGATTTGAGTTGTCAGTTCCAGCAGCCACTCCCCAAACTATGTTGTTATAGATTTGCGTGCGTTCCGGTTTGTCAGGAAATCTTGTGTTATTAATTTGTTCCCAAAATAACGTTTGCTCGTGATTAATACCGTATGCTGCTTTCTTGGAATTAATGTTGCTAATTTCATTATTTGCAATGATCATTTCAACAGTATTAAATCCATTATATTCATTACCTCTCTGTCTTCCACCAAGCATTATACCGGCACAATCAATATTAACTATAGAACCATTAGGATCTTTAACAGTACCAGTAACACCATGTATTCTGTTGCCAATAATTTTGCTGGCTTCTTCATTACCGGCAAATATACCTGCCCTGCCGATATCTACTATTGTATTATTTGAAAATATGTTGCTGTTGTTATACATTCGCTTATATCCACCATCTGCACTGTCTAATACTACAATGTAGTAATTTGTAGTTGCAGGAGGCTTGATAGAAGTTGCTTCATAATATTTTTCGTATGTATAGCCTCTTCCATTCTGGCTGTTCTTTACCATAAATGTTACAACCTTGTAAACAGAATCAATATCAGAGTAAGTACGGGTATTTGTTTTCTGTAATCTGGCATCCTTTTCCATATTAGTCAAAGTTACCTGATATAATGTATCAATGATATCAATAACAAAAGGATTGTTTGACAGTAAGGTACCTATGCCTATAGAAGCAATACCATATGTAAATTTAGAAATTTCATTGTTATCTATTGTGATATTATTACACAATATGGTATCTACGTGGTAAAAATTTCCTTCGTAAGCTTTTTGATATGGCGGAGTAGTACGCAATACGATACCAGCGCTATATGTCTTATTTACCCCACCAGTACCTGAGGCATAGTCATCACTCCATAACAGTACAGCTCCATTATATGTAGAACCAGGCAGCAAATATTGGTATGATCTCGTTTGATCAACCCCATCTTCAATAATACAATTCTTTACGGATATATGTCCAACACTATTAAAATAAAATGGAGCTCTAAAATCATTGGTTGTATTTACTGCAAATCGAATTGATTTTTGTTCGCCACCATCAAAATTAATGTATCCATCGCTATTAACCCATTTTTTCTTTTGATTCTGAGGGGCAGATAAGACAATTGCGCTCGCTACAGATGGAGTATCACATGGACCAACCATGAAACCAACGCCCATACCACTCTTTAAGTTAATAGTTATAGCCCCTTTTGATTTCGATAACTCATAAGAAGGCACAAATGTAATCGGTCTTATTTTAATGACAGTATCATACTTTCCTGTTGAACCATTGTAAGTTATAACCGTATCAACCACCCCCATAATTCGAGAGCGCAGGTCAACAGCAGGCAATTGTTTGCTAATATCGCCTTCATTATATACTCTATCCATCAATTCAAAAGTAACAGGTCCAGAAACGCCATACTTAAATAGGTCATTTACTGCCTGGGTTATTGTTTTATATTTCTGCGACTGCCCTATTTTGATTATTCCTGATAAACCATTGGATACGGTAAAATGCGATATTTTTTCCATTCTCCCAGGATCACCGGAATAAAGCGGAGGCCATGTCATTGTTGCCACAATTCTAAACTTACCATCTGCATTAATTAGCCAGCCAGACAAATCCCCTGTCTTGGCATCATAAGATCGAATCACTTCCGGAGCAGCATTCGACTCTATAGTTATAACATCAAAATCATTGATAAATACCTGATGACTTGCTGGATACAATCCTGAACCTGCAGGGTACTCTTGTAATATTTTTACATTTATTTTTACGTCATCTTCTTTTTCAACATCCATAACGCCTGTATTTTTAACGGCAACCGATGGGACTATTGTTCTACCCAAGGTAAAAGTTCCTCCTTGTTCAGGCACAACAATTGAGACTAAAATAGGTTCAATGTTATAATTCGCTCTGAAAATATAATTACTGCCGGCAACAGGATATACATTATTCGTCAAATCCTGATCAATTACATTAGTATCTCCCATAGCAGCATAATACTCTATCGCATAATACCCCTCATTTGGAGGTATAAATGTTCCTAAATGCTGTCCATCTAATGTTACAGCTTGATTTGTCTGCAGCAAACTATCCTTAGGAAATGTGTAACGATATGGAGATAATATCCCTTTTGAGTCTCTAGGAAAATCGTATATGGGCACTTTGTTTGATATCTCCCCTGTAGTTGGGTTATAATCTACCTTATAAATAATACCATACATAGTAAACGAACCTATCGGTACAAGACCATAATTGCGGACTGAAGCCGAAAGGTTAATACCCTGCGTTCCACCTATTGGATAGGTTACTACATCATAAGAGCGAGGACTTAGAATTTCGTCAACAGCAATATCATTGTCTGTTCTTACCCAAAATTGTTCTGTAAGAATATATGTCCTGCCTTTATATATAGGCGAGCTAGACTGCAATTCTACTTTAACTGTAGCATTATATTTTCCTGTCCTCTTTGATGCACCTCTAATATCAAGGGATTTATTGTCTGCTCCAATTCCAGATGTCCATGCAAAAGCTCCTGTCGCTTTATTAATATCATACACTATGTTTCCGTCAACATCAGCATCTGATATATTAAAATCAATATAATTATTGCCTGTCGCTGGATCCTGCATTTTGTACCAAACTTCAGTACTTGGCGATGGCCCCGTTATTTCGTAAGTAGTTCGCATTGTCGGAAAATCAACTGGCAGTTGTTCTATTCTGCTTAATGTAAAGCTAGGTATTTCATTAGCGTTCAATGTTATTGACGGATTAGATTGATTGTATAAAGAATCTAACTTCAAGCTATAACCCGCCGAAGGTCTGATTTCTTTCATTTCAGGCCCAAGCATGTATACTATTTTTAAATTCCATGCGTATTGAGAGGAGGAAGTATAACCAGCATATCCACTATATTGATAACAATAATTATAACGATAAATTGACGGTGTAGAAAAAGCACTCATATAAGCTACAGGCCCATTTGGTCCATAAGTTCCACTTGTATTAGTCGTACCTACACATACTTCAAAATTACTTGTACCATCGTACATAAAAAATGGTACCTGATTAAATTCAAATTCCACCCATAAATCAGGATTAGCAGCAACACTGGCATTATTTAGTGGTGCAAATGTGTAGTTTTGATCATAAACTAATACCCACCCATCACCATTAGGGGCATCAAAAACTCCAGAAGTACCGGCTGCCGGATAACCTGTAGCTGGAATAGAAGAAGTATTGCGTACCCATATACGCAAACCGTCAATATAGCTGTTACCATACGATGCGCTATACGAGGCATCATAAAGCGTCCTTAACCAAAATTTCAAAGACTTTATAGCCATTGCCCTATTCCCCATCTCTTGGGGCATATAAAACGATTTTCCCAATTGATAAGGATAATAACCATAAAATCCATAACTATAAGTCGTACTACTGACATGTCCCCCTATTTCCAATTCATCCTGAGACATTGCTTGATAATTTGTTGTAGTGCCAAACAATATGCACAATAACAAAAACAATAGTTTCTTAAATAAGTTTTTCATAAAAAACCTCAATAATTTATTAATAAAAAATATATTCCACTTAAAATTTTTGTAAGCCTCACAGCTTACTTTTCAAAGGCAATATAAAAATAAAGAAAATTTGCCAAATAAACACAACAAAATATTTTGACTAATAAAATACCTTGTAATCAGCCTCATATTATTAATTTTTTTTCATAATCAGTATTGAACTTGGATATTCTATTCTTCAATTAATTTTATTATATTTGTGGATTATATTGTTAGAAATAAAGATAAATTCAAGAAATGAGCGTATTGAAATTTTGGTTTGATAATGCCCGCCCAAAGGCACTTCCACAAAGCGTTATGCCCGCAATTTTAGCATTTTGCATGGCAATTAATTCTCCAGATTTTAGCATAACTTTAGGGATTTTTGCTGTTTTTGGAGTAATATTCGGACATTTGGGCATCAATTTGTTTGATGACTATTTTGATTATAAAGTAAAAAAAACTTCATATAGAGATGAAATGGCGCATCAAGGCATGAGGGCGAGAATATCCAAATGCAGCTACCTGACATCAGGAAAAGCCAATATGAAGCAACTGCTCATTGCGTGTATCATATTTAGTTTGCTTGCACTTGCATGCGGAACAATTATATTTTTGGAACGAGGTGCAGTCGTGTTATACTTTGCAATCGCAACGGCAATACTCGGAATTTCATATTCCGGCTCGCCGTTAAAACTAAGCTACCGCGGTCTTGGTGAATTGCAAATCGGCTTAATGTTCGGTCCTATGTCTATGATGGGCGTCTATTATGCGGCGTGCGGAGCCTTTTCGCTGCCCGTGCTGCTAATTTCCATACCCGTTGGTTTGCTTGTAACGAATATCGTATATGCCCATTCTATCATGGATTACGAGCCTGACAGGCAAATTGGAAAAATGACATTTGCCGTGCTGCTTGGCAATAAAAGACTTATGCTTGCCGCTCTATTGGCGCTGCTGTTGATTACATTCGGAATAATTGCAGCGGGTGTGGCTTTAGGCTATTTCTCGAAATATTATTTATTGGTATTTTTGACACTGCCAATGGCAATATCCTTATTTTATTTAATGATAGAGTTCGTTAAAAATCCGCGCCGCTCCTTTGTGCCGCGCTTCTGGATGGGACCAATGGAAAATTGGAGTAAGCTGCAAGCTGCTGGTATAGACTGGTTTATGATTCGCTGGCTACTGGCACGCAATTTATTGTCATTTTTCTGCTTAATAGCTATTTTTATTAATTTATTTTAATAAACCTAACACACATGAGAGAACTTATATATCTTTCGACATGGTTTTT